>JBBQKT010000104.1:0-10338 GCA_038327205.1 Burkholderiales bacterium
GATGCAGCAGCAGGATGCGTTCGGCATGAGCACCGAATGGGTGGGGCTGCAGAATTTCCGCGAGCTGTTTGCCGACGCGACCTACCTCGCGTCGTTCAAGACCACGGCGCTTTTCTCCATCCTGGTGGCCGTCATCGGCATTGCCGTCTCGCTGCTGCTGGCGGTGATGGCCGACCGGGTGGTCAAAGGGGCCAGCGTCTACAAGACCCTGTTGATCTGGCCGTATGCCGTCGCCCCGGCGATTGCCGGTGTGCTGTGGCTGTTCATGTTTGCACCGGGCATGGGCATCGTGTCCTATGCGCTGGGCGCAGCCGGCATCCCCTGGAACCATTTGCTGAACGGCACCGACGCGATGACCCTGGTTGTGTTGGCGGCGGTGTGGAAGCAGATTTCCTACAATTTTTTGTTCTTCCTGGCCGGCCTGCAGTCGATCCCGAAATCATTGATCGAGGCGGCGGCGATCGATGGCGCGCGGCCTTGGCGGCGATTCTGGACCATCGTCTTTCCGCTGCTCTCGCCGACGACGTTCTTCTTGCTGGTGATCAACGTCGTCTACGCCTTCTTCGACACCTTCGGCATCATCGACGCCGCCACTCACGGCGGCCCCGGCAAGGACACGACGATCCTGGTCTACAAGGTCTATTACGACGGCTTCAAGGCGATGGACCTGGGCGGCTCGGCCGCGCAATCGGTGGTGCTGATGGTGATCGTGATCACGCTGACCGTGCTGCAGTTCCGCTACGTTGAAAAGAAGGTGCAGTACTGATGATGACCATGACGCTCGCTGATTGCCCGTCATCCCTGCGCGGGCAGGGATCCAGGTTCGTTGCGCCAGCCGAGTGCCAGGACTGGATTCCTGCCTGCGCAGGAATGACGTGCGGGGGAACGGCCGTGATCGAAAAAGGCCCGCGTCATTGGCCGTCATCCCTGCGCAGGCAGGGATCCAGGTTCGTTGCGCCAGCCGAGTGCCGGGACTGCATTCCTGCCTGCGCAGGAATGACGTGCGGGGGAACGGCCGTGATCGAAAAAGGCCCGCGGCATTGCCCGTCATCCCTGCGCAGGCAGGGATCCAGGTTCGTTGCGCCAGCCGAGTGCCAGGACTGGATTCCTGCCTGCGCAGGAATGACGTGCGAGGGGCCGCCATGATTGAAAACCGCCCCGCCCTCACCGTCCTGTCCCATCTGGTGCTGATACTCGGCGTGCTGATCGTCGCCTTTCCGCTCTACATCACCTTTGTCGCGTCGACGCAGACCGCCGAGGCCATCGTGCAGTCGCCGATGCCGATGCTGCCCGGCGGGCACCTGATCGACAACTACAGCGCCGCCCTGTTCGGCACCGCCACCGGCGGCGCGGGCTCCCATGCGCCGGTGGGCCGGATGATGATGGTGAGCTTGATCAGCGCCCTGGTGATTGCCGTGGCCAAGATCGCGATTTCGCTGTTGTCGGCCTTTGCCATCGTCTATTTCCGCTTCCCGTTCAAGAGCTTTTTCTTCTGGATGATCTTCGTGACCCTGATGCTGCCGGTCGAGGTGCGCATCGGGCCAACCTACCAGGTGGTGTCCGATCTGGGCATGCTCAACAGCTATGCCGGGCTGACCGTGCCCTTGATCGCCTCGGCCACCGCCACCTTCTTGTTCCGCCAGTTCTTCATGACCGTGCCCGACGAGCTGGTCGAGGCCTCGCGGATGGACGGCGCGGGGCCGATGCGCTTCTTCAAAGACGTGTTGCTGCCGCTGTCCGCCACGTCCATCGCCGCCTTGTTCGTGATCCAGTTCATCTACGGCTGGAACCAGTATTTGTGGCCGCTGCTGGTGACCACCGACGAGGCCATGTACCCGGTGGTCATTGGCATCAAACGGATGATCTCGGGCGGCGATGCAGGCAACGAATGGAACATCATCATGGCCACCGCGATGCTGGCGATGTTGCCGCCAGCGCTGGTGGTGATGCTGATGCAAAGGTGGTTCGTCAAGGGTCTTGTGGATACCGAGAAGTAGAAATGGCAAGCATCTCCCTGCGCAATGTTGTGAAACGCTATGGCCACGGCGCCAAAGCCAACCCCGTCATCCACGGCGTCAACGCCGAGATCGCTGACGGCGAATTCATCGTCATCGTCGGGCCATCCGGCTGCGGCAAGTCCACCTTGCTGCGCATGGTCGCCGGTCTGGAGGAAATCTCCGGCGGCGAGATCGCTATTGGCGCGCGCGTCGTCAACAAGGTCGAACCGGCCGACCGCGACATCGCGATGGTGTTCCAGAACTACGCGCTGTATCCGCACATGAGCGTGTTCGACAACATGGCTTACGGCCTGAAGATCGCCAAGAAATCACCCGCCGAGATCAAGGCGCGGGTCGACAAGGCAGCCAAGATTTTGGAGCTGGGCGCGCTGCTGGATCGCAAGCCCCGCGAGCTGTCCGGCGGGCAGCGGCAGCGCGTGGCGATGGGCCGCGCCATCGTGCGCAATCCGCAGGTGTTTCTGTTTGACGAGCCGCTGTCCAACTTGGACGCCAAGCTGCGCGCGCAGACCCGGTTGGAGATCCAGAAGCTGCACCGCGAGCTGGGCGTCACGTCCTTGTTCGTCACCCACGATCAGGTCGAGGCGATGACCTTGGCGCAGCGCATGCTGGTGATGAATGCCGGCCGGGTCGAGCAGATCGGCACGCCGGAAGAGGTTTACAGCCGACCGGCCACCACTTTTGTCGCCAGCTTCATCGGCTCGCCGCCGATGAATTTGCTGCGCGGCGTGGCGGCGGCATCAAGCTTCAACATCGGCGGCGCAACGCTGGCCCTGCCCGAGGCCGCACCGACCCAGGGAGAAATCATCCTCGGCCTGCGGCCCGAGCATATCGACGACTGGCGCGCCGCCTCGGGCTGGCCGATGACCGTCGAGATGGTCGAAATGCTGGGTGCCGAGCGACTGGTGCACGGCAAGCTGGGCGGCTCGCCGTTCACCCTGCGCATCGACGCCACGCTGCTGCCGCCCGCCGTCGGCGAGACCCTGCATCTGGCGGTCAGCGCCACGCATCTCCACTGGTTCGACGCCAAGACCGGAGCGCGGCTGTGAACTGGCCCCTGCCCTTCTGGATCGCCCATCGCGGCGCCGGCAAGCTGGCGCCGGAGAACACGCTGGCCGCCTTCCGCCTCGGCGCCAGCCACGGCTACCGGGCGTTTGAATGCGATGTGAAGCTGAGCCGCGACGGCCTGCCTTTTTTGTTGCATGACGCCAAGCTGGACCGCACGACGACGACGCGCGGCATCGCGGGCGAGCGGGATTGGGCCGAGCTTTCACAACTCGACGCCGGTGCCTGGCACAGCCCGACGTTCGCGGGCGAAACGCTGCCCAGCCTCGAAGCCATCGAGCAGTTCTGCATCGCCGGTGGCCATGGGCTGAACCTCGAAATCAAGCCCACGCCGGGCCAGGAATTGCTGACCGGCCAGGTCGTCGGCCGCCTCGCCTCGCGCCAGTGCAAAACCATTTTCAGCTCCTTCCAGCCCGAGGCCTTGATCGGCGCGGCCGAGACCGCCCCCGACATTCCCCGCGCGCTGCTGCTCGACGCGCTGAGGCCCGGCTGGCTGCTGCAAGCACGCGGGCTCGGTTGCGTGGCCGTGGTCACCGCCTATCGGCTGATGGACCGGGCGGTGATCGAGGCGATTCACGCGGCGGGCATGCGGGCGCTGGTCTACACGGTCAACGATGCGGCAGCGGCGAAAACGCTCATCGCCAACGGCGTGGACGGGATCATCACCGATGCGGTCGATCGGCTTCCTGCGGCGGCTGATACCGATTTGCGGCCGACGACCTGAGAGATGTTCCGTGGCCGGGTTCGGCCGGAGCGCAGGGCGGCTGCGCGGCACGAGCAGCATCCGGCGGCGGCAGATCGAGCGCGCCACCGCTTGGTCGGTAATTGCTGCGGTGCAGCGCAGGGAATCCCCCAAAGATCCCTTCACAGGCCGGTGCTAGCCTTCAGCGGCAGTTTGACGTGGACGGCCCGGTCGGGTTCGCGGCACGCTGCGGTTGACTCAAAAACCAGGAGACATCGATGAGAACATCCGCCCCCGTGTGGACAGGCCCCACGACTTCGAGCCTGCGTCAGCGTCCACGTCAGCGTCCACGTCTGCGTCTACGTCTGAGAACGGCTCTGTGCGCCGTGCTGCCAGCCGTTGCCGTGCTGGGTTTCGCCGCCGATGCCGCTGCCAATACGCTGACTCAAAATGTCTCCTGGACGATCGACCGTGCGGGCACCACGGCCAAGTACCGCGTCGTCGCGTACGGCGACTCGATCTACGCGGGATACAACGGTTCGACCGTCAGTGCGGCCAAATATTCGGCACCAACAGTGAGCGCCGAGTACCTCTCTGCCCTCTGGAATGCCGATATCGAAAGCGTGCGCCGGACCAAGTCGGGCGCGGTGGCCTCGGATATTTACGCCAACAAGATCGTGGCGGAAAAGTCCTATATGCAGAGCAGCAACACTCGGGTGGTGACCTTTGAGATGTGCGGCAACGACGGCCTGCAGGCGCGCACCGCGTTCAAGAAGCAGACCGGCACCTGCAATTACGCCGGCCTGAACACGGCGGTGAGCAACTGCAAAGCCAATGTGGCCGCGGCCATGGACTTCATCAACGCCAACGCCTACGCGGGCACCAAGGTCAAGATCATTTCCAACCTGCATTACCCCGGTTATGCCGCCGATAACGTGGCGAGTTCCTGCAAGGATGCCGGCACGGGCGCAACGGTCAATATGCAGCAGACCTTTCTGCCCAAGCTTGCCAGCATGAACTACTGGATGTGTGAGTTCGCGCGCCAAAAAGGCTTCCAGTGTGCCGACAACTTCGCCCAGTACATGGCAGCCGACTACGACAGCAACGGTGACGGCATGATTGACTCGGCCGCCCTGCGCTATGTGGCGGGCGAGAGTGAAGCCAGCTACCTCACCCGCACCATCACGACATTGCGCGCCACCCTGCGCGACGCCAACACGCACTTCGTGTCGGCCAGCAGCAGCTACGACTACATCCAGTCCGACGACACGCACCCGACTTACACCGGTGGCACGGTCAACGCCGGCCTGTTCGGCGGTACCACCGGCACCGGCGGGCCGCGCTACACCACGTTCAGCAGCGGCAAGAGCCCGATCTGGAATCAGTATGGTCATGAGCGCATGGGCTGGGCGGTGTCCACCTCCAACCCACCCGCGCCCTGAGTCGATGAGGCCCCGGTGAGCAAGCCTTCGGGGCGATGGGCGCCGTCCGTCGTGCCGCTGGTGGTCGCCATCGCGTTGATCGCCAGCGCGCTGGTCTGGGCAGTCTGGGCAGTCTGGGCAGTCTGGGCGGGCTGGCCATCGTCCGCCCCGCCGGAGCCCGCCGTCGTCGCAGCAGCACCTGTCGGGATGACGCAGTCGGCGCAGCCGGCGCAGGTTTTTGCGCCTGTCGCTCCCAGTGTCGCGCCGCAGTCCATCGCGCTGCAACCCACCCAGCCCACCCCACAGATCTGGCGCCAACGCGACCCCAATGGCGACCTGACGCCCGACCTGGCCGACCACGTCAACCAGGGCGAGCGCCCCAGCATGGCTGAAGTGATCGAGCGACTGCAGCGCGCCGGGGTCCACACCGGTCTGGGCGCGTTCTCGCCGCCCGGCACCCGGCCGCCCCTCCTCGGTCTGGCCGTGCCCGAAGACTTCGTGCTTCCGCCGGGCATGGTTCGGCATCACCAAGCCACCGACGACGGCCAGCGCATCGAGGCGATCCTGATGTATGCACCCACCGTGCAGTTCGCCGGCATGCCGCCTAACCGCGTTGTGCCGCCCGAACTCGCGCCGCCCGGTCTGCCGATCCGGCGCATCGTCATCCCCGCCCCGCTGAAAGAACCCAGCCCTTGATCCCGCTTGCCCGACACGCTGGCGTTCGCGGTGCCACCGCCATCCTCGCCAGTGCCCTGCTGTGCGGGCTCTACGCACACGGCGCATGGCCGCTGGGCTTCGTCGCCCTCGTGCCCTGGCTGCTGAGCCTTGACCCGCACCGCGCCGTTTGGCAGCAGCTGCTCTCGGCCTGGGCCATGACGGTCGCCTTCACCGCGGCCGTGTTCGCCTGGTTCGGCATGGCGATCGGCACTTACACGCAGCTCGACGGCAGCCTCGGCTTGGCGGTGCTGCTGCTGCTCGCGCCGCTATTCCAGCCCCAGTTTTTGGCGCTGGTGCTGGTGCGCCATCTTGCCGGCCCCCGCCGGGCTGTCGCGGCGCTGGCCGGCGCGGCGGCCTGGGTTGCCACCGAAGCCTTCGTGCCCAAGCTGTTGGGCGACACCCTGGGCCACGGCCTCTACCCCTCGGCGCTGCTGCGCCAGGCGGCCGACCTGTTCGGCGCAGCGGGCCTGACCCTGCTGCTGCTGCTCGTTAACGAGGCGCTGACCGCCGCGATTCAGCGGCGGCAGGGCGGCGGCCTGCGCCCACTGGCCTGCGCCGCCGCCATCCCCCTGCTGCTCGCTGCCTACGGTCTGCGCCCACCCCCACCCGACACCGGCCCGACCCTGCGTGTTGGCCTCGTCCAATCGAACATCAGCGACTACGAACGCCTGCGCCGCGAGAAGGGCACGGGTGCCGTCGTGCGCGAGGTGCTCGACACCCACTACGCCATGTCCTACGACGCCGTCGAGCGGCAGCACGCCGACGCTGTGCTGTGGTCCGAGACCGTTTACCCCACCACCTTCGGCCGCCCCAAAAGCGAGGCCGGCGCCGAACTCGACGCCGAGATCGTTGGCATCGTCAACGCGGCCCAGGTGCCCTTTGTGATCGGCAGCTTTGATCGCGATGCTGCGGGTGAGTACAACGCCGCCGCCTTCATCGAGCCGGGGGCGGGGCTGCTCGGCCTGTATCGCAAGACCCGGCCGTTTCCGCTGACAGAGCACGTGCCCGCCTGGCTCGACGGGCCCTTGCTGCGGCGCTGGTTGCCCTGGGCCGGCAGCTGGCAGGCCGGCAGCGGCGCACGGGTGTTTCCCTTGCGTCTCAAGGACGGTCGCGAGGTCGTGGTGCAGCCCCTGATCTGCCTTGACGACGTGGACAGCAGCCTGGCCATCGACGGCGCACGGCTGGGTGCGCAGGCCCTGTTCACCCTGTCCAACGACGCCTGGTTCAGCCACTCCCCCCAGGGCCAGGCGCTGCACCACGGGGTCGCCGCGTTTCGGAGCATCGAAACCCGGCTGCCGCAGTTTCGCGTCACCACCAATGGCCTCACCACGGTCATCGACCGCCGCGGTACCACCGTCGCCAGTGCCCGCAGCGGCGAGCCGGCCTTGGTGATGGGCGAGCTTGCGACCAACCCACCGCCGCTCACGCTGATGGTCGCCTGGGGCGACTGGGTCGGCCGCGCCTGCGCTGGTTTGCTCGCCTTGCTGCTCGCAGGGGCCGCGCTGCGCCGCTGGTGGCCAGCCAGCGTCCCGGTCATGCCGGCAGACACCCTGCCTGCCGATGTGGCCCTGCTGCCCACCTGGGCGCGCTGGCTGGCCGGCACGCTGCGCACGTTTGCCCGCGCCAGTCTGCTGGTGATGGCGGCCCGCATCGTGCTGGGAGACGAGGCCTTGCAGGCCAACACTCTGGCGCAACTGCGGGCTTTCAGCGCGCTCTTCATCGCGCCCGAGCTGGCAGCCTGGTGCCTGCTGCGCGCGTTCGCGGCACGCGCAAGCTTTGAGGGCACAAGCCTGGTGTTCGAGCGGGGCACTCGCCGCGTCGAGATCGCCCGCGCCGAGATCGCCACGATCGAGCCCTGGCGCCTGCCCCTGCCGAGTGCCGGTGCCACGCTGCGGCTGATTGACGGCGAACGCTGGCAAGTGGCCATCGCCGACCCCCGCGCCCTCGGTGCGCGCGCCGCGTCCCAGGGCCTGCAGCGCCTCGCCGAATCACATCTCGTGGCACGCCACGGCCGCTGGCAGCAGCCCCTCCTCAAGTTCGGCCTGCTGCCCCTGCTGCTCGCGGTGCCCGCGTTCCGCCTGCACCAGCACATTGCCTTTGGCAGCACCTTCGGCGAGTTCTACAGCTTCGGCCTGTTCGCCTACCTGCAGGCATTTGCGCTCTGGTGGGCGGCATGGGCGATGGGGGTGGCGCTCTGCGCGGCCGTGCTGCGCCTGCTGATCGAGGTGAGCATGCAGGCGGCGCTGGTGACCCTCCCGGCCCAGTCACACCTCATCCGCCACGGGCTCGAGCGGGCCGCGCTGGCCATCTTGTATCTGGGGCTTCCCGCCTGGCTGCTGGCCCGCCTGCTTGCCGCCTGACCTTCGCAGACCCGCTCACGCCAGGCGCGAATAAACCCGCGTGTCGCGCGGCTCGCCCCGCACATCCAGCGCGTCGCGCCGCAGCACACCTTCGAACTCAAACCCACAGCGCTCGGCCACCGCACGGCTGCGCGTGTTGCGCGCGTCCATGCGAATCTCGACCCGGCGCGCCGCCAGCTGTTCGAAGGCCAAGGTGGCCATCGCCTGCACGGCCTCGCTGACATAGCCCTGGCCTTCGGCGCTGGCGCGAATCCAGAAGCCGATCTCGAACCTGCGCAAGTCCCAGTCGATGCGGTGCAGGCCGGTGCCGCCCAGCAGTTCACCCCGCTCGCCCGCCGCCGTCTTCGCGTAGATCTGAAACACCAGATCACGCCGCAAGATGAAATCAGCCTGCATGCGGCGCACCACCAGCTCGGCGGATTCCGGCGACGGCGCGTCCTGCGCCCAGGGCATCCAGGGCTTCAGATGGGCGATGGAATCGGCAATCGCTGCCGCCATGGCGGCGCCGCCACCCGCCTGCGGTGCGGCCAGGATCACGCGCGGGCAGGCGATCCATTCCGGGATTTCGAGCAGAACGGGATCGATGGCGGCCGTCATTGCGCCAGCTCCACTTTGGGCAGGGCACGCACCTGCCGAATGACCGGGTAACGCCAGGCCACTGCACTGACGAGCATGGCGCCCAGGCCCGCAAACAACAAGGCCGAGCGCAGGCCGACATGCTCGCCCAGCCAGCCGCCCAAGAGCGCGCCGGGGGCGGCCGGGATCAGGATCAGCCAGCGCATCGTGCTGGTCATCCGGCCCAACATCGGCGCGGGCGTGACAGCCTGGCGCATGGCCAGAAAGTTGATAAAAATCAGCACCGCGCCAACGCCAAAGGTGAACAGCGAAAACACAAACACGGCAATGCCGAGATCGTTGGCCGGCGCCGCCGCCAAGGCCAGCCAGCCAACGCCGCTGGCCGCAATGCCCAGCACCAGACAGGGCCCAGGTCCGATGCGGCGGCTCAGGCGATTGCCGAACACGCTCGCCAACACGGTGCCCACACCCAGGCCCACATAGCTCAAGCCGACCGCCTGCGCCGACAGGCCGAGGCTGCGGGTGGCGAACAGGATCTGCACCACCTGCGCAGCCTGGTTGCACATCTGCCAGCCGCCCACCGCCGTGGCCAGGCCGATCAGCAAGGCGCGCTGTCGGACGAACTGCACACCCGCCTTCAAGTCGCGCCAGAAATCTGCGCCGCTGCCCTTGTGCAAGGTCTCCTCAACCTTGATGCCGCGCAGGATCAGCGCCGACAGCAGCACCAGGATCGCATCTACCGCCAGCGCCATCGGCGCGCCGAGCAGTTTGATCAGCGCGCCGGCAAGCCCAGGCCCCGCTACCTCGGCGCCCGACGAGGCCAGCGCGTTCTTGGCGTGTGCCTCGACCAGCCGGTCGCGGCTGACGACTTGGGTCAACACGATCTGCGCGGCACTGCCAGCCGTGGTGTAGACGCAGCCGAGCACGAAGCCGACAACATAGAGCCAGGTCATCGTCAACCAGCCCATCCAGGCGGCCAGCGGCACGGTCGCGACCACGATGGCCAGCAGGGTTTCGCCGAACACGTAAACCGGCAGCTTGCGCACCCGGTCCAGCCACACACCCGAGGGCAGGGAGAACAGCACAAACGGCGCGATCTCCATCGTCGTCAGCAGGCCCATCTGCGTCGGCGTGGCGTTGAGCAGCACCGCCGCCGTCAGCGGCAAAGCCAGCATCGTGATCTGACCGCCCAGCGAGCTGATGAGGATGGACGACCAGAGCCGGCGGTAGACGGCGTCACGCAGCAGATCGTTGGCGGGAAGGCTCAATCCAAACATCAAAACCCCACGGCAGCACCGTCACGCCGTGAATCGCTGGCCGCGACATAACCCTCAGCATCCGGCGATCCGTCAAGTCGCCAGATGAACTGACCCGCGCCGAAATCTTGGTAGCTGTCGTGGATGTCGCCGATCTGGTGGCCCAGGGCACGCAGGCCCTCGATGGTGGCTGTGGGCATGTGCGCTTCCACATTGATCGCCAAGCCTTCGTTGAAGCGCCAGCGC
>JBBQKT010000105.1:0-10277 GCA_038327205.1 Burkholderiales bacterium
CGCGCCGCTGGACAAGGTGATCTTCGACGCCAAGCTCAAAATCATTCAGCACGCGCTGGGTACCCACACCCGCGCCCCGCAGCAGCAGGGCGCAAAGACCAAGATGCGGCGCGAGATCCGCATCGCCAGCCTGTTCCGCGACGCGCCCGAGCCCTTCCTGAAGATGATCGTCGTCCATGAGCTGGCGCATCTGAAGGAGCTGGCGCACAACAAAGCCTTTTATCAACTCTGCGCGCACATGGAGCGGGACTACGGGCAATTGGAGTTCGACTTGCGGCTGTATTTGACGCACCAGGAGTTGCGGTCGTGATCGGACCGAGCGCCGGGCCGCCCCAAGCCGGCCCGCATCCCCGCGGGGGATCGACTGACGTACCCGCCAGGCGAGGGGCCATGTTGCTGCTGGCGCCGATGGAGGGCTTGTTGGACCACATGCTGCGCGACATCCTGACCCGTTCGGGCGGCATTGACCGCTGCGTGTCGGAGTTCATCCGCATCACCGACATGCTGCTGCCCGACCGTGTGTTCATCCGCATCGTGCCCGAGCTGCTGGCCGGCGGTCGTACGCCCTCGGGCGTGCCGGTGCGCGCGCAGCTTTTGGGGTCTGACCCAGTTTGTATGGCCGAGAACGCGGCCAAGTTGGCGGCGCTGGGGCCGGAGGGGATCGACCTGAACTTCGGCTGCCCGGCCAAGTGCGTGAACCGGCATCGGGGCGGCGCGGTGCTGCTGGACGAGCCGGAGCTCATCGCCGAGATCGTCGGCGCCGTACGGCGGGCGGTGCCCGCGCACATCCCCGTCTCGGCCAAGATGCGGCTGGGCTTCATGGACGCTTACCGCACCCTCGATTGCGCGCTGGCCATGGTCGGCGCGGGCGCGGATGAGCTGGTCATCCATGCCCGCACCAAGGCCGATGGCTACAAGCCGCCGGCCTATTGGGACCGCATCGCCGAGGTGAGGGCAGCAGTCGCCGTGCCGGTCGTCGCCAATGGCGAAATATGGACGGCGGCAGATGCCGAAAATTGCCGCGCGCAATCGGGTTGCGCCGACCTGATGTTGGGCCGCGGCATGGTGGCCAACCCCGGCTTGGCTTTGGCCATCAGCGCGCCCGACGCGGCACCGATGGCCTGGAGTCAGGTCCTGCGGCTGATGGCGGACTTCTTTGACCTGGTGCGCGCCAATGTCGCCCCCAAACACCAGGCCGGCCGGGTCAAGCAGTGGCTGCACTATTTGCGCCGGCACTACCCCGAGGCCGAGGCCGCCTACCTTGAGCTGCGCACGGTCAACGACCCGGTGGAGTTGCAACGCAGGCTCGCTGCTAGCATCGCCAGATGAGTTTCAAATACCTTTTGGCGGCGGTCGCGGCGTTGGCGTTTTCGAGCGGCAACGCCGCTGAATTGACCTTGGAGCGCCTGGTGGCCGACCCGCCTTTGCAAGGCCGTGTGCCGCGCCAGGCGGAGATTTCGCCGGGCGGCGGCTTTGTCAGTTATCTGCGGCCTTCGGTCGAGGACAGCGAACAACTTGAGCTGTGGGCACAAGCTTCGGCGGGCGGTGCGCCCAAGCGGCTGGCCTCGGCCGCCGAATTGCTCGGCGGCCGCCAGGCGGTCTTGACCGAGGCCGAGAAAATGGCGCTGGAGAGGAAGCGCATCTCCCAGCGCGGCATCACCAGCTATCGCTGGTGCGGCGATGGCGATCAGGCGCTGTTGTTCCCCCTGTCCGGCGATCTGTACCTGCTCCGCCTGGGCCAGCCCGCCCAGCGCCTGACGATGGACCCGGACGTGCCCGAGCAAGACCCGGTCTGTTCGCCCGACGGCACGCAGGTGGCCTATGTCAAGAACGGCAATCTGTGGGTTCAGTCCCTGTCGGGCGGCCCGGCCCGGGCATTGACGACGGACGCGACCGAGGCCCAGTTTTACGGGCTTGCCGAGTTCATCGCCGCTGAGGAGTTCGGCCGTCAACGTGGTTTTTGGTGGTCGCCGGACGGGCGTCGATTGCTGGTGCTGCGGGTGGACGAAGCGGGTGTGTCGCTCAAAACCCGGGCACAGATTTTTGCCGACCGCACCGCGCTGACGATGCAGCGCTACCCGGCTGCAGGCGAGGCCAATGCACAGCTGAATGCATTTGTGATCGACCTGGCCAGCACTGTGCGCACGCCGCTGCCTTTGCCGACCGAGGCCGAATACATCGCTCGCGCCGGCTTTTTTGCCGATGGCACGCCCTGGCTGCAATGGCTGACGCGCGACCAGAAGCGCTTGGCGCTGACCGAGTTCGCGCTGCCTGCCGCCGCACCCCGGCTGGTGATCGACGAGCGTGATGACGCCTGGGTCGAGGTGCATGACGATCTGGCCGAACTGCCCGGCGTGAAGCGCTCGGGGACGCCAGCCCTGCTGTGGTCCAGCGAGGCCTCGGGTCGGCGCCAGCTCTACCTGATCGACCGCCAGACCGGTGGCCGTAGCGCGCTGACCGCGCAGGCTGAAGCGGTGGCGCAGGTGGTGTGCGCCGCCGGCCAGCAAGTCGTGTTCACCGGCGCCACCGAGCGTGGGCGTGCGCGTGAGTTGTTCGTCGTCAACAGCAGCGGCCAGACTCGCCTGCTGGCCGGTGCTGCGCCTAAGCAGTGGCGCGATGCCCGTGGCGACCGGGCCTGCCAGCAGTTGCTCGTGACCCGCTCGGCCTGGGCGCAGCCGCCGACCTTGGCGCTGCGGCCTGTGGACGGCAAAGCGGCCGAGATCGCCCTGCCGGGCGACCCGCCCGCGCCCTTGCTGGCGCAGATTGCGCCGGTGCCGCAGGCGCTGGATCTGATCGCGGCGGATGGCAGCACGCGGCTGAACGGGTTTTACTTTGCGCCAATCTCTGTCCCGCCCAGCCAACAGCCGACCCAGCAGCCCACCCAGCCGCCCGGCCCGCATCCGGTCATCACCCTCGCCTACGGCGGTCCGGGTGCCGCGACGGTGGGCTACCGGTGGGAGCGGGACACGGCGCTGATCGCCTATTGGCAGCGGCGCGGCTATGGCGTGTTCATGGTCGATACGCGTGGCATGGCCTTGCGCGACCGGGCGTTCACCCGCGCTCACCAAAGTGCATTCGGTCAGGTTGAGGTGGCTGATTTGTTCGCTGCGGTGCGGCAGCTGCCCGGCCTGGTGAGCGGCGTGGATGCCACGCGCATCGGCTTCTTCGGCTGGTCTTACGGCGGCTACCTGGCCGCGCGGGCGATGCTTGACGCAGCCACGCCCTTCGCCGCCGCCGTGGGTGTGGCGCCGGTGACCGACTGGACGCTTTACGACACGGCTTACACCGAGCGCTATTTGGGCATGCCGGACGGTGGCAAGGCCGTCAACTACGCCAGATCGAACCTGTCGTCGCGTGCTGCGCTGCTGAAAAAGCCGTTGATGCTGGTGCACGGCACGGCCGACGACAACGTGCTCTTCGAACACTCGCTGCGCCTGATCGAAGCCTTGCAGAACGAGGGACGGTTGTTCGACACCCTGATTTATCCCGGCAAGGCCCACGGCATTTCGGGCCGGGTGGCGCGCCTGCATCTGGACCGCAGTCTGGATGCTTTTTTTGACCGCCACCTGATGAAGCAGCCATGAGCCTGGTCTATTCCACCGACAGCGGCCGCATTTGTCCCGGCTGCCGACAGCCTGTCGCCGCCTGTATTTGCGGAAAAAAGGTCATCCCCGCCGGTGACGGCACCGTACGCGTCTCGCGCGAGACCAAGGGCCGCAAGGGCAAGGGCGTCACCCTGATCAAGGGCCTGCCGCTCGACGAGGCCGCGTTGACGGCACTGGCCAAGCAGCTGAAAGCCCAATGCGGCTCCGGCGGCACGGTCAAGGACGGCGTGATCGAAATCCAGGGTGACCACATCGAGCGGGTGATGGAGGCCTTGAAAAAGGCCGGCAGCTGGCCGATCAAGCGGGCAGGTAGTTAAACTTGCCGCGTCGCAATTGCAACGCAAGCCGCTCACCATGAAAACTGCCACCTTCCCCTCGCTGCGCGTCGACAGTGATTTGCGTGAATCGGCAGAAAGCGTGTTGCAGGACGGCGAGACGCTCAGCAGCCTGATCGAAACTGCCGTGCGCGACACCATCCAGCGCCGCCGTACGCAAAACGAATTCATTGCGCGGGGTTTGGCGGCCAGTGCCGATGCCCGGCGCAGCGGTGTGTACCACCACGCTGCCGAGGTTCACGCTGAACTGCAAGCCCGTTTGGACGCCCGGCGCAAACAAGTCCTGGGCTGAATGGTGTGGCTCGACGCGCCGGAGAGTTCGAGGTTCGCTACACCGATCACGCACGTGCCGATCTGCTCCGGCTGGGCGACTTCTTGCTCGATCAAGCGCGGACCATCGAGGATTTCGACGCTGCACAGCTCGCGGTGAACACCTTGGCCAGCGAGGTCGAGGGCCGCTTGAGCCGCACCCCTTTCATCTTCCGAAAGGCGGGCAAAAGCCCCTTTTTGCGCGAGCTGATCGTGCCCATCGGTGCGACAGGCTATGTCGTGCTGTACGAAATCGGACCTGGCACCGTGGTCAATCTGCTGGCCTTGCGAAATCAACGCGAAGACGATTACGACTGAGCCTCAAAGTCGTAGTCTGCTGCCTTGTGCAAGGCCCACTCACCGTCGCCCTTCAGCTGCAAGACCTGGGTGTGATACGCCAGCACCGCAGGGCGGTGGGCGATGCTGATCAGGGTGGTGTCGCTGTCCTTGAGCCGCTGATAGAGCGCGGCTTCGTTGGCGGCATCGAGCGCGCTGGTGGCTTCATCGAGGATGACGATGCGGGGCTGCTTGACCAACACCCGTGCGAAGGCCAGGCGCTGCTGTTCACCCACCGACAGCCACTTCTCCCAGTCCTGCTCGGCGTCCAGCCCGCCCACCCGTTCGGCCAGACCGGGCAGGTGGACCTCGTCCATGATCTCCAGCAGGCGCTCGTCACTCAGGCTGGTCTCCACGCTGGGGTAAATCAGTTGGCTGCGCAGCGTGCCGAACTGCATATAGGGCCGCTGCGGCAGGAAGAACACATCGGCCATCGGCGGGTGCTGAACGGTGCCGGTGCCGCTGCGCCACAGCCCGGCAATCGCGCGCAGCAACGAGCTTTTGCCGCAGCCGCTGACGCCAACGATCAACAAGCCCTCGCCGGGTGCCAGGCTCAGCGACAAGTTCTCGATGAGCACACGGTCGCGCTGTGGCGTTTGCAGGGTCAGGGCTTCGAGCGCGATGCAGTCGCCTTCGCGGCTTTGGATCAAGGCGCTTTCTTGCTCTTTCGTCGCCACGGGCGTGCCCAGCACCTGGGCCGACAGCGCATGCAGCCGCCCGATGCCGGCCACGAAGCGGCTCAGGCTTTCGAAGTTGTCAACGATCAGCGACACCGCACCCAGCACCGCCGCGAAGGCACCGGCCGCCTGCACCGCGCGGCCCACTTCCAACTCGCCGGACAGCACCCCGTCCGCCAGGATCACGCTCGGGATCACCAGGGTCAATTGGCTGAAGCCGCGCTGGAAAAGATTGAGCGAGCGCTGCGTTTTGATGAGTTTGGCGAAGTTGTCGAACGCCGCGCCAAACTGCCGATTCACGCGCGTGCGCTCCTGCGCTTCACCGCGATAGAACGCGATCGATTCGGCGTTCTCGCGCACCCGCATCAAACCAAAGCGGAAGTCAGCTTCGCGCCGCAACTGCCAGAAGTTCAGGGTGATCAGCGGCGCGCCGAACACCCACAGCGCCACCACCGTGCCCATGATGGTGTAAATCGCCAGGAACGCCACCAGCAGGTGCGAGATTGACCACAGCACTGCGCCGAAGGCCACCAGCTGCATCAGTGAGCCGATGAAGATCAGCATGAAGTGGGTCGAGCGACCGGTGAAGGTGTTGATGTCTTCGCTGATGCGTTGATCGGGGTTGTCGATCTCGCTGTTGGTCGACAGCGCGTAGTACTTGCGCCCGCCCAGATAGCCGTCCAGGAAGCGGCCGGTCAGCCAGCGCCGCCAATAGTTGGCGAAGGCGTCGCGCATGTAGTAATAAAACGCGTAGATCGGCACGGCAAAAGCCAGGATGTAGAGGCAGGCGCGCACCGAGGCCCAGAAGCGGTCGGCCTCACGCCCGGCCAGTGCCGAGGTCATCTCGCCGGTCTGGTTGTTGAGCATCACCGCGAACTGGGTTTCGGCCAGCATCAACACGATCAACAGCGCCAGAGACAGCCATGCTGCCTTGCGCTTGTCACCCAGCCAATAGGGCTTGGCGACGCTGTAGAACTGCTTCCAGGCTGCCATCGTCAGTGGCGGCGGGCCGCGGCGTTTTTTGGGCGGGACGGGCAGGGGATTGCCTGGGGCAGTTGCTGTGTTGCTGGTCATCCCATAAGCGTAGCGCGAGGCGTTGCGCAATGCGGTCAGACGGCACCTACAGCGAATGTGCGCAATCAGGCCGATAAGCCGTTCAGCCAGCCCGCTGCGGCGCGTATCTCGACTCGGCCGATGTCATGGTCGTTGCGCAGGTCGCGCAGCAATTGCGTCGCGCGCGCCTGCGGCCATTCATCGGCAAAGCGGGCCAGCGCGCGGTGCGGCTTGGCCTCGCTGATCTTGCATTCGATCAGCTCGGTCAGGTTTTCATCGCCCTCACTGAGGCAGAAGTCCACCTCGGCCCCGTCCTTGGTGCGGATGTAGTGCAGACCCACGGTCTTGCCCTGCACGTCCTGCTGGTATTCGGTGTGTTTGAGCAGGGCGCAGGCGACGAAGTTTTCATACCGCGCACCGGCATCGCCGATCACCAGGCCGGTGTCGAAGAAATAGACCTTGGGCGACTGCAAGGTAGCGCGGGCGATGTTGCGGTGCCAGGGGCGAACGGTGAACACAATGAACAGCGCCTCCAGAATGTCGAGGTACTTTTTCAGCGTGACTGGCGAGAGATGAAGGTCGCGTGCGATCGACGCCAGCGAGAGCGGCGAGCCGATGCGTCGGCGCAGCATCTCGGCAAACATCCGCATGGCGCCCATCTCCTGCAGGCGCGAGAACTCCAGCACGTCGTCGCGCACCAGGCCGTCAAAATATTGGCGTCGCCAGCGCTCGGCGTCTTCATCGCTCGCCGCCAGGCAGGGTTCGGGAAAGCCGCCGCGTTGCAGCAGATGGCTCAGTGCGGCGTCGGGCAACGCACCGGTTTCTTCACACCATTCCTTGACCGAAATCGGGTGCAGGCGCAGCGAGAAAAACCGCCCGGCCAGCGAGTCGCCGCCTTGGCGAAAGGTGTCCAGCCGGGCGCTGCCGGTCACCAGCAATTGCTGTGTTTTTGGCTTGCCGTCATACACGCCCTTGAGCCAGGTCTTCCAGCCCGGCATCTTGTGGATTTCGTCCAGCACCAGCAGGGTCGAACGCTTGTTCCAGCCTTGGCTGACGATCAAGTTCCGGTCCTCGGCAATGTCGTAATTGAGGTATTGGCCGCTGCCCAACTCCGCCAACAGTTGGGCACTGAACGTCGTTTTTCCGACCTGACGTGCGCCGACGAGGAAGACCATCTTCTTTTCCAGGTCGCGGCGAACACGGTCATCCAGATAGCGATTCATCCGACTATCTTATAGAGTAATAAATAAAAGTCGCGTCTTTTCGATAATGTATTGTAATAAAGTCGCAAATAAGCACCTGGGATAATTGCCAGATGAATCTCGCGACCACCAACACCACGCCCGCCCCAAACGACAAACTCGCCTTCGCGCAGCTCACTGCGCTGTCCCCCGCCATGCAGGCCAACTTGGCCCAGCTTGGCTACACGCAGATGACGCCGATCCAAGCGGCGAGCCTGCCCCTGGCGCTGGCCGGCGAAGACTTGATCGCGCAGGCGCAAACCGGCAGCGGCAAGACCGCCGCTTTTGCACTGTCCCTGCTGCACCGGCTGGATGCCAGCCGCTTCGATGTGCAAGCCCTGGTGTTGTGCCCGACGCGCGAACTGGCTGACCAGGTGACGCAGGAAATCCGCCGACTGGCACGTGCCGCCGACAACATCAAGATCCTGACCCTGTGCGGCGGCTCGCCGATGAAGCCGCAGATGGAAAGCCTGGGCTTCGGTGCCCATATCGTGGTCGGCACGCCGGGCCGGGTGATGGATCACTTGGAGCGCGGCAGCCTGAACCTGGCAAAGCTGAGCACCCTGGTGCTCGACGAGGCCGACCGGATGCTGGACATGGGCTTTTTGGACGACATCAAGACCGTCGTCAAACAAGCGCCCAAGAACCGCCAGACCCTGCTGTTCTCGGCCACTTACCCCGAGGGCATCAACCAGCTCAGCGCCCAGTTCATGCGCGACCCCAAGGAGGTCAAGCTGAGCGCCAACGTCGCCCAACAAGCGCCACCGACGATCCGCCAGCTCGCCTTCGAGATCAAAGAGAGCGAACGCCTGCACGCCGTTTCCCTGCTGCTGAACCATTTCCGCCCGGCCAGCACGATTGCCTTTTGCAATACCAAGCAGCAATGCCGAGACTTGGTCGAGGTGCTGCAAGGCCAGGGCTTTGTGGCGATGGCCCTGCACGGCGATCTGGAACAGCGGGATCGCGATCAAGTGCTGATCCAGTTTGCCAACCGTTCCTGCTCGGTGCTGGTGGCGACCGATGTGGCGGCGCGCGGCCTGGACATCGCCCAGCTTGAAGCCGTCATCAATGTGGACACGACGCCCGATGCCGAGGTGCACGTCCACCGCATCGGCCGCACCGGCCGGGCAGGGGCCGAAGGTCTGGCGCTGACCCTGGCCAGCTTGGACGAGATGGGTCGCATCGGCCGCATCGAGAAAATGCTGGGCCGTGAAAGCATTTGGCAGCCGCTGGACAGCCTGATCCCTGCGCCCGGCGATGTGATGCAGCCGGCGATGGACACCCTGCAGATCCTCGGCGGCCGCAAGGACAAGATCCGCCCCGGCGACATCCTCGGCGCGCTGACCGGCGAGGCCGGTTACACCTTCGAGCAGATCGGCAAGATCAATATCACCGAGTTCCACAGCTATGTGGCGGTGGAGCGGGGCATCGCCCGCGAGGCGGCCATGCGCCTGTCCAACGGCAAGCTCAAGGGCCGCAAGGTGAAAGTGCGGCGGATGGCGGATTTGGCGCTGTTGGGCGATTAACAACTTCACCGCGCGCGACCCCCCCCGCAGGTGAGGGGCGTCTGTTGCAGGTCCGTCAAAACCGCCCTTTTTACACAGACTGCCGGTGGGGTTTGCTCTTAATCTTGCTGCCACTGGAGCCAAGATGTTGTTAAGCAGTACTTCCACCCTCAACGCGCAAGAAGCCGCCGTACGCGCTGCTTATGAGCTGCGTTTTCAATCGCTGTTTCATGCCGGCCGGGCATTGGCATTCCCCTGCAATGCGCAGGGCGATGTCTACCTCGATGCCTTGACCGAGCGAGCGCGGGAAAACTACCTGTTTGCCCGCGCCGTCGTGGGCCACGAGTACGCGACGCCCGTTGTGCAACCACTCGTGCAGCCGCTTGTCTGAGCCTATTTGACCCAGCCGTCCCGCAGCCCGGTGATCTTGTTGAACACCGGCTTGCCCGCCGTGTGGTCGACCCGGTCGGTGACGAAATAGCCGTGGCGCTCGAACTGCACGCGCACATCGCCCGCCACCGCTGCCATTGACGGCTCGACAAAGGCCTGCACCACCTTCAGGCTCGCCGGGTTCAGCACTTCGATGAAATCACGGCCGCCGGCTTCGGGCTGTGCCTCGGTGAACAGGCGGTCATAAAGCCGCACCTCGGCCGCGACCGCGTCGTGCACGCCGACCCAGGTGATCGTGCCCTTGACCTTGACGGCGTCCGCACCCGGCGTGCCGCTCTTGGTGTCGGGCACCACCGTGGCCAGCACGGCCGTGATATGCCCGTCGGCGTCTTTCTCGCAGCCGGTGCATTCGATGATGACGCCGTACTTCAGCCGCACCTTGTTGCCAGGAAAGAGGCGCTGGTAGCCCTTGCTCGCCACTTCCTGAAAATCATCCTGCTCGATCCAGACCTCGGGGCCGAGGCTGAACTGCCGCTGGCCCAGTTCTGGCAGATGCGGATGGGCCGGGGCGCTACAAGGCTCCAGGTGGTCGGCCGCGCCGAATAGCTCTGCCCAGTTCGTCAGCTTGAGCTTGACCGGTGCCAGCACGGCACTGGCGCGCGCCGCCTTGCCTTCGAGATCAGTCCGCAGGCAGCCGTCGAGCACGCTGTAGTCGAGCCAGGCATTGCTCTTGGTCACGCCGGTGGCCTCGACCATCGCACGCACCGCCTCGGGCGTGTAGCCGCGTCGGCGCATGCCCACCAGGGTCGGCATGCGGGGGTCGTCC
>JBBQKT010000106.1:0-10211 GCA_038327205.1 Burkholderiales bacterium
TCGCGGCGGCAGGACGTGCTGGTCGATGACGAGCTGATCTATGCCTATTACGACAGCCTCGTCCCTGCCGATGTCTGCTCCGGCGCGACCTTGGAGCGTTGGTACCGGCATGCGTCCAAGGCCGAGCCGAAGTTGCTGCATCTGACCCGCGACGAACTGATGCGCCATGAGGCGGCGGGTGTGACGACGCAGGCGTTTCCGAAGACGATCCGCCTTGGCGGTGTCGATTGCTCGGCCACCTATCTGCACGAGCCCGGCGATGCGCGCGACGGCCTGACGGTGACCGTGCCGATCTACGCGCTGAACCAGGTCAATGAGGAACGCTGCGACTGGCTGGTGCCCGGCATGTTGGAGGCCAAGGTACTGGCGCTGTGCAAGACATTGCACCAGCGGCCGCGTTCACGGCTGGTGCCACTGCCGGAGTTCGTCGCCGAGTTCGCGGCCCTCGCGCCGTTCGGCCAGGGTGGCCTGGTCGATGTGCTGCTGAAGGCGGTCAAGGAGCGCGTACAGATCGCCGTGCAGCGCAATGACTTCAAGCTGGAGCAACTGCCCGCCCATCTGTTCATGAATGTGCGGGTGGTCGACGAGCATGGTCGGCAGCTGGGCCTGGGCCGCAATGTGGCGGCGTTGAAGGCGGAGCTGGGCGGGCAGGCGAGGTCGGCGTTTCAGGCGTTGGCGGCGTTGAAGCTGCCGGCGTCGGCACCCGTTTTGCCGCCGGTCGCCAAGGGTGGCATCCGCGCTGAAACGATCAATGCCGCGCCAGCAAAAGAAGCGTCCGCCGCGTACACCGCCTGGACCTTCGGCGAGCTGCCCGAGCTGATGGAAGTGCGCCGTGGCCCGCAGACGCTGATCGGTTTTCCGGCCCTGCTCGACCGGGTCAGTCACGTCGAGATCGAGGTCTTCGACGAGCCCGATGTGGCGGCCACCAAGCACCGCCTGGGTCTGCGCCGACTGGTCGCGCTGCAGCTGAAAGATCCGCTGAAATACCTGGAAAAAAACATCCCCGATCTGCAGAAAATGTCGGTGCTGTTCATGGCCCTCGGCACGGCCGAAGACCTGCGCGACCAGATCATCGGCGTGGCACTGGACCGGGCCTTTCTGGCCGAGCCGCTGCCCAAGGACGAGTTCGCGTTCAAGGCCCGGCTTGAGGAAGGCCGCGCCCGGCTGAACTTGATCGCGCAGGAGGTGGCGCGGCAGACCGGCGTGGTGCTGATCGAGCTGGCCGCCGCCCAGCGCAAGCTGAAGGACGCCCGCGCGCCCAAGGAGGCAGCGGACGACATCACCGCGCAGCTGCAACGGCTGTGCGCCAAGACCTTCATCACCGCCACGCCCTGGGCGCAGCTGCAGCATCTGCCGCGCTACCTGAAAGCCGTCACCGCCCGGCTTGAAAAACTGCGCGCCGATCCTGCGCGGGACGCCAAGTTGCTGGCTGAGCTGCGGCCGCTGGAGCAGCGTTTTCTGCGCCGGATGATCGAGCTGAAGGGCACGAACGATGCCCGTTTAGCTGACTTCCGCTGGCAGCTGGAGGAGTTGCGGGTCAGCCTGTTTGCCCAGGAGCTGCGCACGCCGCAGCCGGTCAGCGTGAAACGGCTGGAGAAGGTGTGGGCGCAGCTGACGGCTTGAGCGATCATGTCGACGCCATACGACTCAACGAAGAAACCATGACACGTTTGAAGCTTTCAGGTGCTGCCATCTTGGCTGGCCTCTTCGGGGGCGGGAGCCAGGCCGCAGAGCCCTCGGATCTGCGTGTGGAGGACGCCCCCGCGCTTCGCACCAACCAGGCCATGGTCTTGATGGACTACCAGGTCGTGCCCGTGAAGGGCGACAAGCCGATCGACCTGATGGGCTTCCATCTGCACAACAAGGTGAATGATTGGCTCTACCTGGGCGCCGGCTTGTCTGCGCCGCTGCTCCATGGCGCCTACGGCGGCTTCGCGCTGTTCGATATTGGCGCCCATGCCCGCTTCCCCCTGAGCTCCCTGCTGTTTGCCACCGCCGGCTTGGCTGCAGGCGGCGGGGGCGGCGGCCGCAGCGTTGAAAACGTCAAGGCGCTGGCCGGGTCGGGCAGCTTCGTCAAAGCTTATTTGGGGCTGGGCTATGACTTCGGTGCCTTTTCACTCGGCAGCCATGTGACCCGGATGAAGTTCAACCGCTCGGCCATCGGCGGCACCCAGGCGAATGTCTTTCTGGAGATCCCTTACACCTATTTGACCGGCCCCTTTGCCAGCCATGGCCAGCGGCTGTCGCCGGCTGCCGAGCGGCAGGCGAGCGAGGCATCGAGCGAGCGCATGCTGACCCTGGTCTTGGACAACTTCTGGCAACGAAAGCCCGAAGGCACGTACAAGGGCACGTTCAACATCATCGACTTGCAGTATTCGCAGTTTTTCGCGGCCGACAGCTATTGGTTTGCCGCCCTGGGCGTGGGTTACCGCGGGCTGCCCCTGTCCAACCAAGCGATGGGCGGCGTCGGGCAGCGGATAAAAATTTCACCAAGACTCTCCGTCTACGGCCAATTGGGCATCGGCTCGGGCATCTACGCGCCCGAGGTCATCAACACCGATGCCGGTCTGCTGGTCTATCCGAAGCTTTCGGCGGAAGTCGCCCTGACCAAGAACCTGGGCTTGTCGCTCTCTGCCGGCTATTTGGTCGCCCCCAAAGGCACGTCAAAAAATCAATCGTTCGGTCTTGCGCTGACCCGGCACCTGCGCGGTGGGGATGAGCCGACGGCGGGCACGGGGTCGACCTATCAGGCCTACCGGGTCAGCCTGTTCCAGGAGACCGACGTAGGCATTCGCTACCGTGATCTCGAACGCGGCCAGGTGCGGATGATCGGGGTCGAGGCCGATGCCATGATTGACGACCACTGGTACATCCCTTTGCGGGGCGCTGCGGCCTACAGCACCTATTTGGGCTATGCCGGCTATGCCGAACTGCTGGCGGGCATCGGCCTGCAAAGTCGCATGGACGGCGTTGACCGCTGGCAGGCATTCGGCCAGTTGATGGCTGGCACCAATGTGCATGGCGTGGCCGTGAAGGGCAGCGGGGGCCTGCGTTACGGCCTGAGTGATCGGGTGGCGCTGCACACGAGCGTGGGCCGGATCGTGGCCAAGAGCGCGGCAGGCAACCGCTTCGTCGCCAACAGCGTGAGTGTCGGGATGGACTATCGCTTCTCGATACCGGGCTGGTGAGCGGGGCATCAGCGTCACATCTGGGCGGGAACCACTGAATTGACCCCGGTCGCGGTACCGGCCACGTGCCGCGGCTCAGTTGGCATCCTTCTACAGCCCAAATCCGTCTATCACGCGGGTTCGGCTTTGTGTCCAATCGAGGCAATGCCGTCGCCTTCCTCCCCAATTAGCGCTGAAGTTGCTGCCGCTGCCCCAACTGCAGCTGCGCCCACGCCGATGCGCCAGTTCGGCCGCTTCGAGTTGCGGGCGCTGCTGAATAAATCGACGCGCAGCATGTTGTGGCTGGTGTTCGATCCCCGCAGCCAGCAAGACATGATGATCTGCCTGCCACGGCTGGCGCCCAACAGCCCGGCGGCCACCGAACATTGGCTGAAGATGGCGAATATCGGCGCGCGGGTGGCCCATCCCAACCTAGCCCATGTGGTGGAGGTTGGCCAGGTCGAGCAATGGCCTTACATCGCTTATGACCGCGCCTTGGGCGAAACGCTGGATGAGCGCTTGGCGCGCCAGAGCGCGCCGCTGCCGGTGGACGCCGCCGACTGGATTGGCCAGTTTTTGCAAGGCCTGGCCTTTGCCCATGAGGCGGGCCATGCACACCGCGATGTGCAGGCAGCCAGCTTCATCATCAACGCCGCCAACCAGGTGCGGGTGTTGGGCCTGGAGGTGGCGCAAGAGGTGTTTCCGGCCACCACCGACTTCAACACCGTCACCCGCCGGGCCGTGCGTGAAGCGGCCGAAGAAGATGTGCTGGGCGTTGGTCTGCTGCTGCACCGCCTGCTCAGCGGCGAGCCGGTGTTGGGGCAGGGTGACCTGTCGCTGGTGATGCGCGAGATGCAACCGCTGGGCCGCGAGGTGGTGCGACTGGGTTTTCAGACGCCGCACCCGATTGCCGAGCCGTTGCGCGCCATTTGCAACCGCGCCACCGACCGACAGCAGCGCCAGCGCTATCACATGGGCCGCAGTTTTTTGCGTGCGCTCGATGGATGGCGGCTGGCTGCGGCCGATGGCGATGGCGGCCCGGTGGCGCAGATGATCGACCGCATACAGCGTGTGGGTCATCTGCCCGGCACCAGCACCGCGCTGCTGCGCATTGCCCAGTCATCCAGCGGCGACAAGCAGCACACCAGCGCGCTGTCGGAGCTGGTGCTCAAGGACATGGCGCTGAGCCTGGAACTGCTGCGCCGCGTTAACAACGCGCTGAAGCAGCATGGCGTGGCCGACAGCGGCGTGGTGCTGAGCTTGCAGCGCGCCATTGCCATGCTGGGGCTGAACGGCTTGCAGCAGGCAGCGCGCTCGCTCAAGCCCTGGCCGGGGCCGATGAACGAGGCCACGGCGGCCGATCTGCGCAGCCTCATGAACCGGGTGGAACGCGCGGGCCAGATTGCCCAGGCGCTGCGCCCGGCCGGCTATGACGCCGAGGTGGTTTACCTGATCACCTTGATGCAAAACCTGGGCCGGCTGTTGCTGCAATATCACTTTCCTGACGACGCGGCGCAGATGCGCGAGCTGATGCGCGCCCCCGAACCCACTGCCGCCCAACCCAACCCCGTGCCGCTGAGTGAGCAAGCCGCCGCCTATGCGGTGCTGGGCTGCGATCTGGACACCTTGGGCAGTGCCGTGGCGCGCTATTGGAGCCTGGGCGATGAGCTGATCCACATGATCCGCCGCCAGCCTGTTGACACCCCCGTGCGCAGCGCCGATGGCGACGCCGATCTGATCCGTCTGACCTGCAGCCTAGCGAATGAATTGGTGGACACCCTGGGCCGCACCGACGGTGTTGCCAGCCGCCGCCAAGCTGCAATTGAATTGGCCACCCGCCGCTATGCCCGGCCGCTGGGCATTGGCCTGCGCGAGGTGCTGGAGGCGCTGCAACCGCCCTTGCCCCAGGGTGCCCAAAACACTCAAAACACCCAGAGCAGCCACGGCACGCCGGTCACGCCAGGCCTGGCCGGGGCTGGCGCCTTGCGCCCGCCGCGCAGTGACGCGCCCAAGCCTTCGGCCTTGCGCAACAAGCTGGCGCCCAGCAACCCTTCGGGCTCCTTGTGATGGCTACAACCCCACCCAAGTTGGGCCGGTTTCGTCTTTTGAGCACCTTGGGCGAGGGCGCGCAAGCCACCGTCTGGCTGGCCCACGACCCGCGACTGGACCGCGAGGTCGCTGTCAAGGTGTTGCATCCCGGCGCTGACCCCTTGGCCGTGGATGAATGGCTGCACGAGGCGCGCGCCGTCAGCCGGCTGACACATCCCAGCATCGTGCCGGTGTTCGAGGCCGATGTGCATGAGGGCCAGCCGTACATGGTGTTCGAGTACGTCAGCGGCGGCACCCTGGCCACGCGGCTGCGCCTCAAGGGCAGGCTGCCTGCCCGCGAGGCGGTGGCGTTGGCCATGCAGGTGCTCGACGGCCTGCAGGCGGCCCATGCGGCCGGCGTGGTGCACCGCGACCTCAAGCCCAGCAATATTCTGCTGGACGGCAACCCCACCGGCACCGGCGTGGGCCGGGCGCGGGTGATGGATTTCGGCATCGCCGCCCGGCTCGACCTGCTCGAAGGTGACGAAGGTCTGCAGTCCACGGTGCTGCCCCAGACCATCATCGGCACACCGGGCTATCTGTCGCCCGAGGCAGCGCGTGGCCAGCAGCCCGGCGCGCAAATGGATGTGTTTGCTTGCGCGGTGATGCTGGCCGAGATGCTCAGCGGCAAGCGCCTCAATTTCGACCCTGATCCTTGGCGGGCCGTGCGCCGTGTGGCCGAGCAAGAGTTGCTGTTGCCCAGCGGCCTGGCGCCCGATGTGGACGACAGTTTGCGCAGCATCGTGCAGCGCGGCCTTGCGCATGAGCGTGCGCAGCGCTGGGCCAACGCACAGGCCTTTCACGACGCGCTGGCCGGCTGGCTGGACCCTGAGCAAGTGCCGCTGGCGGTGACGGTGGACGAGGGGGCGGCGCTGGAGTTCCTGATGCGCCGGATGCGCCACAAGAGCGACTTCCCGGCCATGTCAGACGCCGTCCGCCGCATCCAACAATTGACGCTGTCGGACCGCGCCAGCATTGGCAACCTGTCCAATGAGATCCTGAAAGACGTGGCGCTGACCCACAAGCTGCTGCGCCTGGTCAACACCGTGCAGTTCAGCCATGCCGGTGGCGGCACCATCAGCACCGTGTCGCGCGCCGTGGCCCTGGTCGGCTTTGCGGGCGTTCGCAATCTGGCGCTCTCGCTGATTTTGCTGGAGCGGATGGAAAACAAGGCCCATGCGCAGCAGTTGCGCGAGGAGTTCTTGCGCTCGTTGATGGCGGCCTCGCTGGCGCGCGAACTGGCCCTGACCCCGGGCGAGAACGAGGAAGCCTTCCTCTGCGCCATGTTCCACAAGCTCGGCCGCGCGCTGACCGAGTTTTATTTCCCGGAAGAAGCGCAGCAGATTCGCCACACCACCCGGCCCGAACGCGTGGTTGATGCTGCCGGCAAGCGCCCGGCTGCACCGGTCAGCGAGATGGCGGCGTCCACCAAGGTGCTGGGCATGAGTTATGAACAGCTGGGCCTGGGCGTGGCCAGGCAATGGAGCCTGCCCGAGAGTCTGCAAAACAGCATGCGCCGTCCTGAGGGCGAGCCACCGGTGCGTCTGGTTGCCAACCCGGCCGAGCGGCAGCGTTGGCTGGCCCGCGCCACCAACGAGGTGGCCGACGTGATCCTGCACTCCGAGCCCGCCGAAGCCCATGCCAAGGTGCACGCCATGGCCCAGCGCTATGCCCGCGCCCTGGGCGTCACCGCAGCAGCCTTTGATCTCGCGGCGAATGCGGCCTCGCAGCGTCTGGCCGCGATGGCCCAAGCGATGCAGATCGCCCTGCCGCAAAACTCGCTCGCCCAGCGCCTGCTCAGGCCGCTGTCGCCCGGCGCTGTGGATTCCCTCGCCGCCCACCAGTTGCAGGCGACCGAGCTGCCAGCGCCTGGCGTGCAGCTCAGCGCCCAGCAGCGGCGCGACAACGCGGTGGATATCCTGGCTGCGGGTATTCAGGACGCCACGCAGGCCATGGTGGACGACGGCTTCCAGCTCAACACCGTGCTGAAGATGATCCTGGAGACCATCTACCGCGCCCTCAACTTCCGCCGCGTGATGTTCTGCATGCGTGACAGCAAAATCAACTGCCTGACCGGCCGCTTTGGCGTGGGCGAAGGTGTGGACGCGGTGGCGCCGCAGTTCCGCATAGCGCTCTCCGGCGCGGCCAATGGGCAGCAGGATCTTTTCGCAGCCGTTTGCCAGAAGGGCGTGGACACCCTGATCGCTGATGCCTCGGCGCCCAAGATCGCCGCCCGTCTTCCAGCCTGGTACACCGGGGCGGCCCATGCTTCGAGCTTTCTGCTGTTGCCCATGACGATCAAGGGCGCGCCATTCGGCTTGATCTATGCCGATATGGGCCCCCCTTTGGCCGGCGCACCGGTTGGGATCGAGCTGGCCGACAAAGAGCTCGCGCTGCTGCGAAGCCTGCGCAACCAGGCGGTGATGGCGTTCAAGCAGGCTGGCTAGAGCTGCTGCGCGGCCCGCAGGGCAGGCTGTAAGGCGCGGGTTCAATGGGCGCAGCACCTTGCGCTTCATCAGCAAGGTGCCGGGCTTCAAACAGCCGGGCCTCAAGCAGTCACCACCGATGTCAGCAGCATTGACCATGGACGGCAGCTGATGTGTCAACGTGGGTGGTTGGGACTTGGCGCTCAATGTCAAGAACCTGACCAACAACCCCAGGGTTTTGCAGCAGCCCAATATTCAATCGGTCAACCCGGCCTATGACCTGCGGCCGCGGACGATTGGCTTGAGCGCCAGCACCGCGCTGTAACAAGCGTTCAGCGCGTCAAAAACAACAAAGCCCCCGCAGCCGATGCTGCGGGGGCTTTGATCATTGAATGAGGTGACGAGCCCGACCTCGGCACTGGTTGCAACGGTTGGGGCTGCTTCGTTCCCGACCTGACCCGGTTGGCCGCGCTTCCATGCGAGGAGGCCCGTCGGGGCTGAGTGTAATCGACAGCCCTGGCCCGCTTTCAGCGCAGCTGCAAATCGTCGTCGCTGAAGCGGATGTTCAGCGGCTCGATCAGCAGCTGCTTGGGGCCGTCTTCCAGCGCGCCGGCGATGACGGCAGCGATGCCGCAAGCCTCGGCCACCGCGACGGTGCGCTCGGCGTCTTCGGGCTTCACGAAGATCGCAAAGCCCGCGCCCATGTTCAAGGTCGAGTACGCCTCGCGGTCGTCCTGCTTGGCATGCGTCTGCATGAACTTCAGCACCGGGGTGACCGGCGGCACGGTGTGGATGCGGTAGGTGAAGGTGGCCGGATGACGCAGCAGTTTGCGCCAGCCGTGGCCGGTGATGTTGGCGCAGTAGTTCGGCGTGATGCCGGCCTTGTAAAGCGCCTCGGTGACCGGCGAATACAGCACCGTGGGCGCGAGCAGGGCGTCGCCATAGGTCAAACCGGGCTCGATCTCGGTCAAATAGCCCTCGGGCAGGCGCTCCACCAGCTTGCGCGCCAGGCTCAGGCCGTTGGCATGGATGCCGCTGGAGGCCAAGAGCACGATCACGTCGCCGGCGGCCAACTTGTCGCCGACCGACAGCCGCTCTTTTGGGTTGATCAGGCCGGTGCACGACGCTGCCAGATCGATGCGACCGGCTTCGACGATGCCCGCCAACGCCGGGGTTTCGCCGCCGCCCCAGGCCACCGCGCAGACATCGCAGGCGCGCTTCCAGCCGTCAACCAGGCTCGACGCCCGCTGCTTGTCGCCGAACCAGTCCGAGCCGCCAGCCGCCCAGTAGGCCTGCACGACCAGGGGCGTGGCCCCGACGGTGATCAGGTCGTTGATCGCCATGGCGATGGTGTCCTGCGCGATGCCGTCGTAATAGCTCTTGCCGGTCAGTTGGCGCATCTCGTCGGCCACCAGGGTCTTGGTGCCCAGGCATTCGACGATGGTTGCCAGGTAGAACGGGCCGATATCGACCACATAAGCCGACTCGCCGCGCGAGGCCAGCACTTCGGTGAAGCCGTGGCCGGCCAGATGTGCGCCGGTGGCGGCGGCGGCGCGCTGGGCCTGGATCTTCAGCGGGTCAATCAGGTCGTAATTGACCCCGGCTTGTTCGTAGCTGAGGGTGTCGGGCGATGAATTGGACGAGGGGGCATGGGTGCTCATGGGGCAGGATTATCGGTCAGCCGAAAAATCGCTCCCCCGTAGAATAGGCACCCATGAGCTACTTGGTCCTTGCCCGCAAATACCGCCCCCACACCTTCGAGGAATTGGTCGGGCAAGAGCATGTCGTGCAGGCGCTGTCGAACGCGCTAACCCAGCAGCGGCTGCACCATGCCTATCTGTTCACCGGCACCCGCGGCGTGGGCAAAACCACGGTGTCTCGCATACTCGCCAAAAGTCTCAATTGCACCGGCCCGGATGGCAACGGCGGCATCACGGCCACGCCCTGCGGCCAATGCGATGCCTGCCGGGATATCGATGCCGGCCGCTTCGTCGATTACATCGAGCTGGACGCGGCGTCGAACCGGGGTGTTGAGGAGATCTCGCAGCTGCTCGATCAATCGGTCTACAAGCCGGTGGTGGGCCGCTTCAAGGTCTACATGATCGACGAAGTCCACATGCTCTCGAACACCGCGTTCAACGCGATGTTGAAGACGCTTGAGGAGCCGCCCGACTACTTGAAGTTCGTGCTCGCCACCACCGACCCGCAAAAGGTGCCGGTGACCGTGCTGTCGCGCTGCCTGCAGTTCAATCTGCGGCCAATGGCGGCGGCCAATGTGCTGTCGCACCTGACCCATGTGTTGGCGGCGGAAAGCGTGCCGGTCGATGCGGGCGCGCTGCGCCTGTTGTCGCGTGCGGCGCGCGGTTCGATGCGCGACGCGTTGTCGCTCACCGACCAGGCGATTGCCTTCGGCGCCGGTGTGCTGACTGAGGCCGGTGTGCGCCAGATGCTGGGCAGCGTCGACCGGGGTCATGTGGTTGCCATCCTCGACGCCTTGATCGTCGGCAGCGGGGCCGAGGTGGTGGCCCAG
>JBBQKT010000107.1:0-10176 GCA_038327205.1 Burkholderiales bacterium
CCAGCCAGCTTCCAGTGCGCGCGCAAAAACCGGTTGCAGAGGCCGTGAAACGTGCCGATCCACATGCCGCGCACATTGACCGGCAACATCGTCGTGAGACGCGTCTGCATCTCCTTCGAGGCCTTGTTGGTGAAGGTCACCGCCATCACACCGCCGGGCGAGACCTGGCCGGTTTGCAGCAGCCAGGCGATGCGGGTGGTCAGCACGCGGGTCTTGCCCGAGCCCGCCCCGGCCAGAATCAACGCCGGTTCGGCCGGCGCGGTGACCGCAGCGTACTGCTCGGGGTTGAGGTTCTTGAGCAGCGCGCTGGGCGCGTGATCCGGGGCGTCGATCAGAGATTCTTGGGGGTGCATCGCGGCATTTTAGAGATGGGCGAAGATGCGGCCCGATGAACAAAGCCCTCTGCCCCTGTGGAACGAACACCAACTACGCCGATTGTTGCGGCCGCTTCCACGTTGGCAGCGCCGTGGCGCCCACGGCCGAGGCGCTGATGCGTTCGCGCTACAGCGCCTATGTGCTCAATCAACTCGACTATCTGCGGGCCACCTGGCACCCCAGCACCCGGCCCGCGACGCTGCTGCCCAACGAGCCGGGTCTGCGCTGGCTGGGGCTGAGCATCAAAGCCCACGCCCAACAAGACGAAAGCCACGCGACGGTGGCTTTTGTGGCGCGCAGCAAGCTCGGCGGTCGAGCGCACCGGTTGACGGAAACAAGCCGCTTCCTGCGCGAGGACGGCCGCTGGTTTTATCTGGACGGTGAGATCGCTTAGCCGAACTCGTGCCGCACGCCCTTTGCCACGATGGCGCGCAGCGGCCCGATCAGCGCCGCGCTGCACACCAAGCACAGGGCGGCCAGCGCGAGGCTGGAGCCGGCCAGCAGCGGCACGACCGGCAGCGCAAGCATCAAGCTGAGCAACATGCCCACTGAGAGGCGACGCCCCCACTCATACCGGCGCAACAGCGCCTGCCCGCTGGTGATCGCCAGCAATGAAGCCGGCACCAAGGCGGCCAGGGCCAGCAGATTGGCACTGCCCAGCAGATGAGTCGCCGTACCGAGCCGGTAGCCCAGCAAAGCCAGGCCCGCCAGCCCCATGGCCATCAACAGCCAGGCCACGGCAGTGACCCAAGGTGAGCGAAATCCGACGTGAAGAATTTGAGGCATGGTGACGACTCCGTAGGCTGTGTGATTGGCACTGCTGGACATCATGCGCAGGCCGTGTGACAGCATTCTTTCGGTGTATCGAATCCACGTCATCCCCCCCGAAATGGGGAAGCTGCCGCATTGCTGGGCCCGACCCAGGCCTGCGGTCGTCTTGCCTGATCAGCTCGTCCAGCGCAGCAACGTCACGAGCAACACCACGGTGCCAAGCCCAAGGTTGATCGAGACCCAGTGGCGAATTGCGCCCAAGGCAGCACCGGCAGCAGCCCACTCGGCGGCCAAGACGCGATGGCTGAACCGCTTGAAGAGCACGAAGCGGATGTGCATGAAGATGGCCACCATCGCGATACCGAGAACCGCCATGACGGTCCATGCCAGCGGCATCTCGAAGCTGCCACCGGACTGCACCACCTGCTTGGCCACACGACCCAACATCCACACACCGCTGGCCAATGTCAGCAAGGACGCAACAAGCACGGCCTGAAAGAAGCGGCCAAGGACATCCTGCATGAGTCGCAAACGAACGGGCGACTCAAGTTGGGCGACGGCGGGCCGCAAAAAGAACTGAGCAAACACCATGCCGCCGATCCACACGATGACGGAGAGTAAGTGCAAAGCCTTGAGCGCTGCGTAGATCATCAAAAAATCCCCGGTCGGATTGAAACCTGAACAAACTCCCGGCTGCTTGATAACAGCAGGCCGTCATTGCGTTCCATCCAGTGTTTCATCAAGCGTCCTGCCATGCCGCCCGTGGCCGCGCCGCCGAATGCCCGGCACCGCCGTCGCGGCGGCGCCACATCGCAATGCCCAGATGCAGGCCGGCACCCAACAAGACCAGCAGCGCGCTCCCCAGGACCCAGATTACCCAGGTCGCGACGGTCAGGCCGCCGGCCAGCGCGGGCGCAGCTTGCAGCAGACTCTCGAAGAGGGGCGCAAGGCCCGACAACACCGAGGTCATCGCCTGCGCGATCTCCGAAGGCACCCATGGGGCCAGCCATTCCGGCAACCGAAGGGCTTCAACACCCGATGTGGAGCCAGCAAAACTGCCAGCATTCGAGATCGTCCAGACAGCGATGGCATTCGCCGCCCAGGCTCCCAGCGACCACAGTGCAAGAAGGCTGAAGATCGCAAACCAGCTGAGGAGGTAGAGCATGACGAATTCTTTCTGCTTGATAACGGACACCCGGGAGTCTCAAGCAATGAGGCAGCCCAAGCAACCAGGACAGGCAGGATTCCAGCTTCGGCTTTTCCGATGCGAAATCACCTGCCGCCGTTGACCGAAGCCCTCGACATCCCGGCCGTGCAATCAAGCGCGCTCCGGCCGCAACGGCGTGACGGCCGTGCGAACGAAAGCACACGCCGGGCCGGCAAAATCCCAGCGTTCGATGAGGGCCTGCCGCTCTGTTTCGCCTTCAATCTGCAGCGGTGCCTGAGAGCCGCCGGACGCCTCGCCCCAGCGCAGGATGTTCACCGAGTTGGGCGCTCCGGGCCGTGTGCGCGATGACACGGCCGTGCCGGCCTGGACCACCCACAGTCGCCGCGACAAGCCTTTCAGCGCCAGCGTGTAGGGCAAATGGATGTGCCCACCCATCACCAGATCAGCGCCGGCAGCCGCCCAGGCCAGCGTGGCAGCACGGTGGCCACGCAGCAGGTTGACCTGGTCGCGCGCCAGGCTCACCGCGGCTGGCTGGTGCACGACCACCATTCGCAACTGCTGCGGACTGGCCCCGCGCAACCGGTTTGCCACCCTGTCAATTTGCGCGGTAGACACCTCACCGTGCTTGTGGCGCCAGGCCCGCGTGGTGTTGACGCCGATCACCAGCAAATCCTGCGATGCATGAATGGGCTCAAGATCGGCTCCAAAGGCTGCAGCGAAGCGCGCGTAGGGGTTTGTCAACCGCGCCCAGAGGTCGAACAAACCAATATCGTGGTTGCCGGGAATGGCCAAGACTGGCGCACCCAAGCGATCGACAAATGCCTTCGCTGCGCGAAATTGTTCGGGCCGCGCACGCTGCGTGATGTCACCCGACAGCAGCACCAGATCCGGCCGCTGCTGAGCTGCCAAGGCCACCAGGGCCTCGACCACCTGGGGCTGTTCAGTGCCGAAGTGGGTGTCGGAGAGATGCAGCACGACACTCATTGCGCAAACTCTGCGGCCGCAACCCGGGCCGGTGCGTCCGCTGCGCCAGCGGCTTTCAGAAGGTACAGCGGCTTGTCGAGCACCCGAATGTCGATGGGGGAGCGCATCCGCGCCACCTCTCCGTCGTACGCCACCAGGACCGACCTGCTACCGGGCGCCAGCGTGGGCGTCACCACCATGCGCTGGAACTCAAAGCCCTCCACGCCCGCCGCTTCGCCCAGACTGCCCATGGCCCCATGCAGCATCAGCCTGATCATCGACAGCGTGCCAATGGGGCGCAACATCAGCGCAGCCATATTGCCGTGGCCGGGCGTGCCTGCCACGGTGTCTTCCGGAACGGCACCGACCTGCTCCAGTTGCAGCCGGTTGTTGCCCACGAAGAGCGTCAAGGTCTGCACGTCGCGAACCGTGCTTCCCGTCTTGATGTTCAGACGCAACCGGCGCTGGGCACGCAGCAGCGTCACACAAGCCGACACGAACGCTACCCAGCGGCTGCGACCAAAACGGGCCTTGTAGGCCTCGCGGTCCTGCAGCAGTTCGGGGTAGATGCCGAGGCTGGCATTGACCAGGAAGACCCGGTCATTGATCGCCGCCACCTGGACCGGCAGTGGTTGCGCATCCAGCAGCAGCAGGGCCGCAGCCGCCGGGTCGGTCGGTATGCCATGTGTTCTTGCAAAGTAATTGAACGTGCCGTACGGGATCACACCCATCGCGCAGCCGGCGGCGTGCGCGGCCTGGGCAACCGTGTTCAAGCTGCCATCGCCGCCGACGGCAACCACCGCCGAGCCACGCGCCACCGCCTCCGCTGCCGCCTGCCTGGCCACCTGCGCCAGCTCGGCCGGTTGACAAATCAACAGCTCGCCAGTGCGCCCGCGTGCCTGCAAGGCCGCGTCGATCACAGCGCGCTTGGCATCCACATCAAAGGACCCCGCAGCGGCGTTGATCACGAACAGCAGGGACGAGGCAGGATTGAGGTTTGGCACTGACATGCTTGAGTGTTGCACGCTGCCAGGCGCTGGGGCGCCCAGGGTCGGCTGCGCTTGCAGCAGCCCCAAACTCTCGCCCGGACTTGCCCGCAGTCACAATCAGCCGCTTGCTCCCAACGCTCCGCGCCCTTCATGAATCCAGGCATCGTCTATGCCGCCCTCGCCTATCTGTGCTGGGGCTTGTTTCCGCTTTACTTCAGCTTGTTGAAAGACGTGCCCGCCTTGGAGGTCGTGGCGCACCGCACGGTCTGGTCCTTGCTGTTCGTGAGCCTGCTGCTGTTGAGCTTGCGGCGGCTGTCGTGGCTGCGGCCGGTGCTGCGCCAGCCACGCGTGCTGGCGATCTTCATGGGCTCGGCCATCTTGCTGGTGATCAATTCGCTGACCTATGTGTGGGCGGTGCAAAACGGCCATGTGCTGGACGGCAGCCTGGGCTATTTCATCAACCCGCTGGTCAATGTGGCGCTCGGCTTTGTCTTCTTGCGTGAGCGGCCCCGGCCGGTGCAATGGGTCGCCGTGGCGCTGGCGGCGGCGGGCGTGCTGTGGCTGACGATTCAGACCGGCCGGCTGCCCTGGGTGGCTCTGGTGCTGGCGCTCAGCTTTGGCCTCTACGGCCTGGTGCGCAAGACTGCGCCACTGGGTGCGCTGGAAGGGCTGGGGCTGGAAACTCTGCTGATGGCCCCGATCGCTGCCGCAGCCTTGCTGTTCTGGACAGTTCAGGGCAGCAGCGCCTTTGCCATCGGTGACCCGGTCACGCTGATGTGGCTGCTGCTGGCCGGCCCGCTGACCGCCGTGCCCCTGCTGCTGTTCGCCGCGGGTGCGCGGCGGCTGCCCCTGACCACCTTGGGCTTGGTGCAATACATCTCGCCGACGATGCAGTTTGCGCTGGGAGTCTGGCTGTTTCACGAGCCACTCGCCCCCGCCCGCATGGTCGCCTTCGGGCTGATCTGGGCGGCGCTTGGGGTGTATAGCGCCGAGGGGCTGTGGCGCAGCCGGCGCGGGGCAGCGATCAGCGAACGCTTACCTTCAACCTAGGCCGCAACACCGCCAGCCCGACGTTGCCATTGCTGAGCGCAATCAGTAAAAGCAGCGGCTTGCGTTTGGGGCGCAGTAGATCGCCTAGCAACCCTCATAGTCTTATCGCTGCGATCGGATTCGATGGCGAGTACCTGTGAAGTCGATCCCGGCGGGCTTGTACCCGCTGTCAGCTGCGCATCAGGTGATCAAACGCCCCCAATGCCGCCTTCGCGCCATCCCCGGCCGCAATGATGATCTGCTTGAACGGCACCGTCGTCGCGTCGCCTGCCGCGAACACCCCAGGCACCGAGGTTTGGCCCTTGTTGTCAACGATGATTTCGCCGTGCTTGCTCAACTCCATCGTGCCCTTGAGCCATTCGGTGTTGGGCACCAGGCCGATCTGCACGAACACGCCTTCCAGCTCGACGTGATGGCTCTGGCCGCTGGCCCGGTCGGTAAAGGTCAGGCCGTTGAGCTTGTTGCCGTCGCCGGTCAGCTCGGTCGTTTGCGCTTGCGTGTGAATGGTGACGTTGGGCAGGCTCTTGAGCTTGTTGACCAGCACCGCATCGGCGCGCAGGGCATCACCAAACTCAACCAGCGTGACATGGCCGACCAGACCGGCCAGGTCGATGGCTGCCTCGACGCCGGAATTGCCGCCGCCGATCACACCGACGCGTTTGCCCTTGAACAGCGGGCCATCGCAGTGCGGGCAATAGGCCACGCCCTTGTTCTTGTACAGCTCCTCACCGGGCACATTGACATTCCTCCAGCGCGCACCGGTGGTGACGATCACCGTCTTGCTCTTCAGCGAGCCGCCATTGGCCAAATGCACCTCGACCAGCCCGCCGGGGGTGCTGGCCGGGATCAGCTTGTCGCCGCGCTGCAGGTTCATCACGTCGACGCCGTAGGCCTTGACGTGCGCTTCCAGGCCCATCGCGAACTTGGGGCCGTCGGTCTCCAGCACCGAGATGTAGTTCTCGATGGCGAGGGTGTCATTGACTTGGCCGCCGAAGCGCTCGGCAGCGATGCCGGTGCGGATGCCCTTGCGGGCGGCATAGACGGCTGCAGCTGCGCCAGCCGGGCCGCCGCCGACGATCAACACGTCGTAGGGTGCCTTGGCCGACAGCTTGGCCGCGTCCTTGTCGCCAGCACCGGTGTCGAGCTTGGTGACGATCTCTTCCACCGTCATCCGGCCCGAGCCAAAGTGGCTGCCGTTCAAGTAAACGCTGGGCACGGCCAGCACATCGCGGGCGTTGACCTCGTCCTGGTACAGGGCGCCGTCGATGATGACCGTCTTGACCTTGGGGTTGAGCACCGACATCAGCGACAGCGCCTGCACGACGTCCGGGCAGTTGTGGCAGCTGAGGCTCATATAGACCTCAAAGTTGTAGTCACCGTCCAGCGCCTTGATGCTGTCGATCACATCGGCCTCAACCTTGGGCGGGTGGCCGCCGGTCCACAGCAGAGCCAGCACCAGGGAGGTGAATTCATGGCCCAGCGGGATGGCCGCAAAGCGCAGACTTTGTTGTGTGCCAGTTCGCTGCAAGCTGAATGAGGGGCGACGCGCGTCTTGGCCATCGGTCTTCAGCGTGATCTTGTCCGACATCGCAGAGACGTCCTGCAGCAGCGCCAACATTTCTTTGGCACTGTCGGAATCATTCAGCGAGGCGTTGATCTCGAACGGGAGGGTGACCCGCTCCAGATAGGATTTAAGTTGGGTCTTGAGGCTGTCGTCCAACATGGTGGTCGTCCTTTTGGGTTGAGTTCAGGCGTGGCGGAATAAGCCACTCTGAAAACGCCCAGGAGACCGGGACGTTTTCAGCGGGGCTGATGAAGCCTTGGGGGAAACGCAAACCCTTGCGGGCTTGCGGTCGAAAAGCACATCTAAGACCGAAGGTCTTAGATCTTGCCAACCAAGTCCAGCGATGGGGCGATGGTCTTCGAACCTTCGTTCCACTTGGCCGGGCAGACTTCACCGGGGTGGGCGGCGGTGTACTGGGCGGCCTTCAGCTTGCGCAGCGTTTCCTTGACGTCACGGGCGATTTCGTTCGAATGCACTTCGGCCGTCTTGATGATGCCGTCGGGGTTGATGACGAAGGTGCCGCGCAGGGCCATGCCGTCTTCTTCGATATGCACATCAAAGGCGCGGGTCAATTGGTGCGTCGGATCGCCGATCAGGGGGAACTTGGCCTTGCCAACCGCAGGCGAGGTCTCGTGCCAGACCTTGTGGGCGAAATGGCTGTCGGTCGTGACGATGTAGACCTCGGTGCCCAACTTCTGGAATTCAGCGTAGTTCTCGGCGGCGTCTTCCACTTCGGTCGGGCAGTTGAAGGTGAAGGCGGCCGGCATGAAGATCAGGGTGGACCACTTGCCCTTCAGGCTTTGCTCGGTGAGGTCAACAAACTTGCCGTTGTGAAAGGCAGTGACTTTGAACGGCTGGACTTGGGTGTTGATGATCGACATGGATAGTTCCTGGTGGAGTGGGAGGTGACGTTGAACAACAGCCCAAATGATAGGGGCTGACCCTTGCTTCGTGGTTTGATTGAACGCATCGCCATGATTGGCACAGGCTATCTGTTTCAGCGTTCAGGCTTCCAGCGCCAGCAATTCTTCCACCGTTTGCCGCCGCCGGATCACGCTGGCCGCCTCGCCATCGACCAGCACCTCAGCCGCCAGCGGGCGGCTGTTGTAATTGCTGGACATCGAGGCGCCGTAGGCCCCGGTGGCGTGGATCACCAGCAGATCGCCGACTTGCGCCGCGGCCAGCTCGCGCGGCACGACGACGCCGCCGTCTTCTTGCGTAAACACATCGCCGGATTCGCACAGCGGCCCGGCGACGACCGCCTGCGTCAGCGGCCGCGCGCCACCGTCATGGGCGATCACGCTCATCGCGTGATAGCTGCCGTACATGGCCGGGCGCATCAGCTCGTTGAAGCCGGCATCGACCAGCACGAAGTGATTCGCCCCGGCGTCCTTGGTGGCACGCACCTCGCACAGCAGCACACCGGATTCGGCCACCAGATAGCGGCCCGGCTCGATTTCCAGCTCCAGCGCATGGCCGACCAGGGCCTCGGCCTGCTTGCGGCCGGCGTCCCAGAGGCCGAAATAGTGGGCCGTGTCGATGACCGGCTCGCCCTCGCGATAGGGCACCGACAGCCCACCGCCCGCCGAGATCGCGTGCAGGTCGTGGCCGGCGCCGACGGCCGTCTTCACCAGCCCGACCATCGCGCCGCAGACCTCGCTCAAATGGCTGTAGTCAACGCCGGAGCCGATGTGCATGTGCAGGCCGACCAGCTTCAGGCCATGCTCACGAATGGCGGCCAGCGCGGCCACCAGGTCGGTGTGCCAGATGCCGTGCTTGCTGTGCTCGCCGCCAGTGTTGGTCTTGTTGCTGTGGCCGTGGCCAAAACCGGGGTTGATGCGCAGCCAGACCGGGTGGCCGGGGGATGCCGCGCCAAGCTGATGGAGCATGTCGATCGAGCCGGCGTTGACCGGCACGCGTTGCTCAATGACTGCGGCGAGCGTCTCGTGGTCGAACAGATCAGCGGTGAAGACGATCTCGTCGGTCGGCGAGTAACCCGCCATCAGCGCCCGCAGCAGCTCGCCGCGCGAGACGGCATCGACCTTGACGCCCTCGGCCCGCATCAGCCGCAGGATGTGGGTGTTGGAGCAGGCCTTCTGGGCGAAGCGGATGGTGTCGAAGGCCCGCAACGCGGCGATGCGCTCGCGGATGGTCGCCGCGTCATAGACCCACAGCGGCGTGCCGTGTTGGGCAGCCAGGGTGGTCAGGCGGGCGGGATTCAGGGCGGCAGCGGTCATGGCGGCAATCTCGTCAGGGGAATGCTGCAAGCATGCCCGCACTCAGACATTCATTCAAATGCTTTAATGTCGTCAGCCAATTCATCTTTGATATGCAAATCACCCATCGACAGATCGATGTCTTCCGCGCCGTGATGACCGCCGGCGGCAGCGTCACCGACGCGGCGGCCCTGCTCCACACCTCGCAGCCGACGGTCAGCCGGGAGCTGGCGCGGCTGGAGCAATTGCTGGGCTATGCGCTGTTTGAGCGCCTGCGCGGGCGGCTCAAGGCCACGGCCCGGGCGCTGGCGCTGTTCGATGAAGTGCAGCGATCCTTCCAAAGCCTCGACCGGGTGACCGAACGAGCCGGGCAACTGGCGCGGGCGGAAGGCCTGCAACTGTCCGTCCTGTGCCTGCCCGCGCTGAGCCATGCGCTGCTGCCCGGGGCGACGGCTGCTCTGCTGGCCCGGCATCCCGAAGCTCGGGTGGCGATCACCCCGCAGGAGTCGCCGCTCTTGGAGGAATGGATGAGCGCACAGCGCTTCGACCTGGGGCTGACCGAGCAGACCATCACCCCGCCGGGCACCAGCAGCACGCCGCTGCTGGCGCTGGACGAGGTCTGCGTGCTGCCCGAAGGCCATCCGCTGTTGGCCAAAACCGTGCTGATGCCCGAGGACTTCGCCGGCCAGGACTTTGTCAGCCTGTCGGCCGATGATCCCTACCGGATGCAGCTCGATGCGATCTTTGCCGCCCAAAGCGTCGAACGCTGGGCTCGGGTCGAGACCCACAGCGCGGTGGCCGTCTGCGCAATGGTCAGTGCGGGGCTGGGTCTGGCCATCATCAACCCGCTGACGGCACTCGCCTGCGCCGGGCCAGACTTGCATTTGCGGCGCTTTGGCGTGTCAGTGCCCTTCCGGGTCAATCTGCTGACGCCACAGTACCGGCCGGCGCAACCGCTGGTGGCGGACTTGATCGAGTGCCTGACCGGCAAGGCAGCGTTGATTCAACAGCGGCTGGAGACGACGCTGGGCTGAGCATCACCGGCCCGTCATGCCAGCGCAGGCTGGCATCCAGTCTTCC
>JBBQKT010000108.1:0-10166 GCA_038327205.1 Burkholderiales bacterium
GAAAAGCTCCGCCCCCAGTTGCTGAAGTACGCACAGCTTCAGTTGCGCAATAGCGCCTGGGCCGAGGATGCTGTTTCTGAAACCCTGCTGGCAGCGATTGAAAAGCCGCAGAGCTTTGCGGGTCAGTCGCAGCTCAAGACCTGGTTGATCGGCATCCTCAAGCACAAGCTGATCGACCAGATCCGCCGCAACAGCCGTGAGATGTCCACCACCAGCGCCGAAGACAACCAGGACTTCGAGGACGACTTGTTCCAGGCCGACGGCCATTGGCGCGACGCCCCCAAAGACTGGGGCGACCCCGAACACTGCCTGCGCCAGCAAGACTTCATGCGTGTGCTGGAAGCGTGTGTGGAGCATCTCCCCGGCCAGCAAGGCCGTTTGTTCATGATGCGGGAATGGCTGGAACTGGACACCGACGAGATTTGTAAGGATTTGGCGATCAGCGCGACCAACTTGTGGGTCATGTTGCACCGAGCACGCCTGCGCTTGCGCGAGTGCATGCAACTCAACTGGTTCAACAACACCGCCTCGCCAACCACCGAAGGGACATCACCGTGATCATGGGCCGCACCTGCAAAGAAGTGACTCACCTTGTTTTGCAAGCCGAAGACAAGGCACTGCCTCTTGCTGACCGAGTCGCCGTGCGGCTGCACATGGTTGTGTGTAAAGCCTGTCCTCGCTTCGTCAAGCAAGTGGTGCTGATGCGCAAAGCCAGTGCCCGCTGGCGCCAATATTCGGAAGAGTGAAAGACCAAGGGCAGAGTGGAAAATGGGGTCAGAGTCGGTTTAATTTCCACCCTTCTTATTGAGTTCCAGCAACGGCTTTAAAGCGCAAATAGCCACCACTACGACGTCGCCCCACCACTCAGCTTCAGGTCTTGCCCATGCGCCATGGCCAACTGCAGCGCCAGCCGCACGCCGCCCACCAAAGTTTCAAGCGGCAAACTCGGCTGGCCTGGATGCAATGCCGCTTGCGCCGGCAGATAGGGGATGTGCATGAAGCCGCCGCGCACGGCACTTGCTGCCAGTTGGTGCTGCAACCCATAAAAAACATGGTTGCAGACAAAGGTGCCTGCCGTCTGCGACACCGAGGCTGGAAAGCCCGCTGCGCGCAAGCCAGCCACCATCGCCTTGATCGGCAGGCCTGAAAAGTAGGCAGCCGGCCCGCCTGTCACCACCGGCTCATCGATCGGCTGGGCACCCGCGTTATCAACAATCCGCGCATCGTCCACATTGATCGCCACCCGCTCCAGCGACAAGTCACAGCGCCCGCCCGCCTGACCCAGCGCCAGCACCAACACTGGGTGCAGTTCGGCCAGCGCCTCGCCCAGCACAGCCAGCGACTGCCCAAACACGCAGGGCAAGGCGCGCGCGATGATGCGAGCACCCGCCACAAGCTCGCCATCCAGGCGCCGTGCCACCTCCCAGGACGGGTTGACCGTATCGCCCCCAAACGGCTCGAAGCCGGTCAACAAAATCGTTGGCGTCATGCGCCCTCCTTGCTCGTTGGCTGATCGTAAGCGCAGCTCTTCCACACAACTGGCGTCATGCGCCGGGTTATCTCAGCCTTTAGGTGATGCCATTTGCCTTTAGCATCACTACTGAATGAACGAGCAACCGCCGAATCTTCGGCGCATGCAGAGAAAATTTCCGGAGCTTGCTGAATGCCCGATCTGTCCGCACCGTTGCAATGGCCCCAACCCGCGCCGGCTGCCCCCGCAGCGCCCGCCAAGGGCAAGCCGGTCGACAGCTTTTTGTGGCCGATGCCGCCCTATGCCGCTTACCCGCAAGCGCAGCCACAAACCGCACCCGAAGTCTGCGAGATTTTGGGGCTCAACAACAGTCGCAGCACCGGCCATGTGATCCTGATGGCAGCCGCAGAACGGGTGGCGCAGATCAATGTCCCCCCGGCCCGCAATGCGATGGCCTTGAAGTTCAGCCAGTTCCGGGCGCTCAAGCTGTTGCGACCGATCCAGGTCAGTCCGCGAAGCCCCGAGAACATGACGGCAGGCGCCGAACTCCTGAGCCTCGACCTGCGGCCACGCACCGAATTCAAATTGATGTTCATCGGTGGCGGTGAACTCGGCGGCGTCACCATCGGGCACTACCAGGACGATTTGGGCGTGTTTTTGTTCCCCCCGGTGTCGGACACCGACGACTCGGTGCGCCGCGTGTTTGTGCCGCGCGAAGTGCTGTCGCACTACGAAATTGGCGAACGCATTGGCGACATGTTGGTGAACGACCAGGCCATCACCGCTGATCAGATCGAGGCAGTAGCCAGCGAACAACAAGACCTGCGCTCCCGCCGCGTCGGCGAGATCCTGGTTGACACCCAGGTCGTCACCGCAGACCAATTGCTGCAAGCCGTTGCGCAGCAGTCCAAGATGCCGATGGTGCGCATTGGCGAGGCCTTGCTGGCGCTCGACCTGATCACGCAGGCACAGCTCGACCAGGCCTTGGCGCAGCAGATGACCGATCGCTCGGTGCCGCTGGGCGAGTTGCTGGTGCGCAAGGGCGTGGTCACGCGGCAGGCCTTGCAAACGGCGCTGGCCCGCAAGATGGGCTACCCGCTGGTGGATGCGGCCACCTTTCCGGTTGAACAGGAGGCTATCGCCAAGCTGCCGCATGCGGTAGCCAAGCGGTTGGAAGTACTGCCTCTGGTGCTGCGCGAGGGTCGGCTGATCATCGCGATGGAAGACCCTACACGGCGTGATGCCCTCGAAGAAATCGAGTTCATCACCCGGCTGAAAGTGACACCCACCCTCACCAAGTTCGGCACGCTGCAGCATGCCATCCCTACCGCTTACGAGCGCTTTGGCACCAAGCTGGTGGAGCGCAACGAATTCAATCTGCCCGAATTTCAGTCTGATTTCTCGCTCGACAAGGCCGACAAGCTGATCGAAACGCTGGAGCGCGAGAACGTCGAGCGCAGCAGTCGCGAGGACGATGCACCGATCGAGCAAAGCGACAACTCGCTGGTGCGCCTCATCAACACCACCATCATCGACGCACACACCCAGGGCGTGTCGGACATCCACATTGAAACCCATCCCGGCAAGGAAAAGCTGAAGATCCGCTTCCGCCGCGACGGCGTGCTGCAGCCCTATCTGGAGCTGCCCCACACCTACCGCAACGCGATGATTGCGCGCATCAAGATCATGTGTGATCTCGACATCTCCGAGCGCCGCAAACCGCAAGACGGCAAGATCAACTTCGCCCGCTTTTCGCCCCAGCACAAACTTGAGCTCCGCGTCGCCACCATCCCGACCAACAACGGGCTGGAAGACGTGGTGATGCGCTTGCTGTCGTCATCAAAGCCCATTCCGCTCGACAAAATCGGCCTCACCGCAGCCAATATGGCGGCGCTGCAAGCCGCCATCGGCCGCCCCTACGGCATGGTGCTGTGCGTCGGTCCGACCGGCTCCGGCAAGACCACCACCCTGCACTCGGCGCTGGGCTACATCAACAAGCCCGACCGCAAGATCTGGACCGCCGAGGACCCGATTGAGATCACCCAGCAAGGCCTGCGCCAGGTCCAGGTGAACCCCAAGATCGACTGGACCTTTGCCAAGGCCTTGAGGGCGTTTTTGCGCGCTGACCCGGACATCATCATGGTCGGCGAAATCCGCGACGAAGAGACCGCCGAGATCGCTGTCGAAGCCTCGCTGACCGGCCACTTGGTGATGTCCACCCTTCACACCAACAGCGCCGCCGAAACCATCACCCGATTGCTCGATATGGGCATGGACCCGTTCAATTTTGCCGACTCGCTGCTGGCGGTGCTGGCACAGCGTCTGGTGCGGCGGCTGTGCGTGCGTTGCCGGGTGGGCGAGGTACTGAGCGAGTCCGACCAAGAGGAATGGCTGAGCGACTATCTGCATGTGTTCCCGGCCGAGTTGCGGCCGGACCGCGACAGCGTGCGCGCACAGTGGCTGGCCGAGCATGGGCAGGCAGGCCAGCTGGTGCGTTTCCACAGCCCCGGCTGCATGCATTGCGAGCAAAGCGGCTTCAAGGGCCGGGCCGGCCTGCACGAGTTGTTGACCGTCTCCAAGAACCTGCGTCGTTTGGTGCAAACCGGCGCCCGCGCTGAAGAACTGCTCCACGCCGCCCTGGGCGAAGGCATGCGCAGCCTCCGGCAGGACGGCATCGTCAAGGTGTTGCAGGGCGTCACGACGATGGCCGAGGTTCGCGCTACCAGCAACGCCTAGGCCAGCGAGCGCATCGTGGCAACCCGGGCGGATTCAGCAGCCTGAGCCGTGCCGTGACATAGTCCGCTCAAAGTCAATCTCCAGGAGGCGAACTTGGGCGCAAATTACGGCAGTCATGCCGCAGGCCAGCAGCAGATCCAGGCAGTGGCAGGACATCAGCAGGCAATCCTGGCCTCGCATGAGCGTTGCGGTGCGTTTGGCCTGGTGGCACAGCAGCCAGCCGATTTGAAACGGCTCGACCCCAACACCCTGCGCGACCTGCAACACCGCAATGCCCGGCTGTGCGCGCAGGCGATGCCGGTCCTGGACATGCTTTACGAACAGCTGACCCACGCCCAGAGCGTTGTGGCATTGACCGATGCCAGCGGCGTGATCCTGCATGCGTTGGGCGACCCTGGGTTTCTGGATCGCGCGCAGCAAATCGCCCTAGCACCCGGCGCACTTTGGGCCGAAGCCGACAAGGGCACCAATGCCGTCGGCACCGCCCTGATGACCGAAGGCCCGACCCTCGTCCATGGCCAGGAACACTATCTGCGAGCGATGCATTTTCTGACCTGCTCGGCCGCCCCGATCTTTGACCACAAGGGCGCGCTGCTGGGCGTCATCGATGTGTCCGGCGACCGGCGCTCGTATCACCCGCACACCCTGGCCCTGGCGGGCATGTCCGCCCGCCTGATTGAAAACCAATGGTTTGCCGACAAATTTCGCCACAGCCTGCGCCTGCACTTTCATGCCAGCGTCGTGGGCCTGGGCACCTTGCATGAAGGGGTGTTGGCGCTGGACGCCGACGGGCGTGTGCTCGGTGCCAACCGACGCGCCATCGACATGCTGGGGCACCCGGCCAGCCACTTGCGTCGCGAAGGCCTGCAGAGCCTGTTTGCCGCCACCCTGGGCCCGTTGATCGACCATGCCCGGGCACGACCCGATGAACCGCTGCTGCTGGCCCGTACGATGCTCGGCAGCGGCCCGGCCACAGTGTTTGCAAAGCTGAGCTTGGGCAGTGGGACGCCGCCCTCGTTCCAGTCGCTGCCAACTTCTGTGGCAACGGCGGCGCCGCCTCAACCGGTCGTGCGCTTGATCGCGGCACCCGTCGTGGCAACACCCCCGGTCGAAGCGCCAGTTTCGGTGTCAGCGGTCGACGCCGCACCCACTTTGCGTGCCGCCGAGTTGATGGCGATTCAGGCAGCGGTGCGCAGCAGCGGCGGTAATCTGGCCCTGGCTGCCCGCCAGCTCGGCATTGGTCGCAGCACGCTCTACCGAAAGCTCAAGGCGATGCCCCAGGTTTGATCGGCCCCAAGCCTGCAGCACCGCATCGCTGCAGGCGGTAGCGCTCGGCGGTGTTGTCTGACTGGGCGAGGCAGACACCCTGCGTCAGCTTGTGACTTTGACCGCTCACATGGCCTTGAACAAATGCACGTACGCCCTGCTCACCGGAATTTCGCGAGCATGGCCCTTGACGCGCACAAACAGTCGGCTCGCCTCGTCGCGCCGCGTACCGGCCAAGAAGGACAGATTGATCAGCGTCGAGCGGTGGACCTGCCAGAACTGCTCCGGATCGAGCTGGGCGGCCAGGTCCATGATGGGCGTGCGGATCAGGTGCTCGCCACCGGTCGAAGTCTGAACCACCGTGTACTTGTCATCGGCCTGGAAAAACAGCACGTCCTCGATGGCGATCTGGTGCATCAGTTCGCCCTGGGCAGCGCGGATATAGCGCAGCCGGGACGCGCTGGCAAGCGGCGCACGCAGTAATTTTTGCAAGGCCTCGGCCATTCTGGCGTCGGGTTCCGGGGCCAACGCGGCCCGCACTCGGGCCAGCGCCTGTGCCAGCCGCTCGGTCTTCACCGGTTTGAGCAGATAGTCCAGCGCCGCATGGTCAAAGGCCTGGACGGCGTATTCGTCGTAGGCGGTGACGAAAATCACCCGCGTCTCGCCCTCGACGCCCTGCGCCACCTCCAGGCCGGTCAGCCCAGGCATCTGGATGTCCAAAAACGCGATGTCCGGCTGCAATTCGGCGATCTGGGCCGCCGCTTCGATGCCGTTCTTGGCCATGGCCACAATCTCCAATTCGGGCCACAGCGCGGCCAGTTGGGATTTGAGGTAGGTCGCCAGATGCGGCTCGTCATCGGCGATCAGGGCGGTTGTCGTCATGGTTGTTCTGCCGTGAAAGGAAGTGTGATGGTGGCTTGCGTGCCAAGCGGCAGTGCAGCCAGCCGCAGCTCAGCCGCATTGCCATAGCGGGTCATCAAGCGGGTGCGGATATTGTCCAGCGCCATGCCTGTGTCGGGTTGAGAGGAGCGGCCCGGGCGACGCGGGGCGTGCAGGCCCAGGCCGTCATCCTCGATCACCACGCGCAGCTGACCGTCCTGGACCGTTGCCATCAGTCGCACTGTGCCGCCTTCCACTTTTGGCTCCAGGCCGTGGTGAATGGCGTTTTCAATCAAGGGCTGCAACAGCAGCGGTGGCAGCACGGCCGTACGGGCTTCGGCGCTGGCATTCAGGGTGAACGCGAGCCGCTCGCCCATCCGTGTTTGCAACAGCAGCAAATAGCTTCGGGCCATTTCCAGCTCGGCCCCGAGCGTGCTGTCGGCGTGCCGCAAGGGGCCCAGGCTGGCGCGCAGATAGTCGGTGAAGGCTTCCAGCATCGCCCGGGCCTTGGGGGTGTCGTGGTCAATCAGGCTCTGCACATTGGCCAGGGTGTTGAACAGGAAGTGCGGCTCGATCTGGGCCTGCAGCAGGCGCAGCTGCGCTTCGGTCACGCGGGCTTGCGCGATCAATTCGCGGCTGCGCGCACGCCAGAAAAAATGCAGGATCACCGTCGTCAACAGCGACAGCAGCACCATGCCAACCAAGGTGTTGGCATCGGTGAATTGGTAGCGGAGCACGCCGCCGCCTACCAAGGACAGCCCCACCGGCAGGCCCAGCGCCACGCCGATCAGGGGCGTGCCGCTGAAAAACACCGTGCGCCGCCAACCCGTCAAAGCCTGGATGCGCTCGGCACCCAGCAGTCCACGCCAGGCCGCAAACAGCAGATGAATGATGAAGCCGATGCACAGCGCCACCACCAGATTGCGCCCGTACCACTGCGCCCAACCCGCCAAGTTGCGCCAGGCCCCGCTGCCGCTGCCATACATCACAAAGCCCAACACCGTGAACGGCACGGCCAGCCCCGCACTGAACAGCACCGTCCAGCAAAGTTGGAGCCAATACGGGCCGACCGGCACACCGGCGCCCCAGAAGGCGGTCCAGGAGCCATTGATGAGGGAGCGTGTGAGCTTCATGAGCCGCAGTGTAGAAAACCAACGCTGTGCTGACCGTGGCATTTGACGAATCGACAGCCAAGCCGACGGTTGGCAAGCCTGCAAACCTGACTGCCTACAATCGCGCGTCGTTTCACAACCCAGGGTATTCATCCATGCAAGTTCACGCGTCCATCTTCAAGGCTTATGACATCCGTGGCGTCGTCGGCCAGACCTTGAACGAGGAACTCGCCGAACACCTCGGCCGCGCCTTCGGCAGCGAGGCCGTCAAGGCGGGCGAAAAAGCCGTCGCCGTGGGCCGCGATGGCCGCCTGTCCGGCCCCAAGTTGGTGGCAGCCCTGATCCGCGGCCTGAAGGCCACCGGGCTCGATGTGGTGGACATCGGCGCGGTCACCACGCCAATGCTTTATTACGTGGCCGCCACGCGGGCCAAGCATGGCTGCAGCAGCGGCATCATGGTCACCGGCAGCCACAACCCGAAGGACTACAACGGGTTCAAGATGGTGCTGGCCGGGGCGGCGGTCTACGGCGAGCAGATCCAGGGCCTGCGCCGCCGGATTGAGGCCGAGGATTACGTCAAGGGCCGCGGCCGCGCGGCCAAGATGGACGTCGGCGCCGAATACAGCGCCCGCATCACCTCAGACTGCAAGTTGGCCCGCCCGATGAAGATCGTCGTGGACAGCGGCAACGGCATCCCCGGTGCCTCCTCACCCGCCATCCTGCGTGCCCTGGGCTGCGAGGTGATCGAGATCTTCTCCAAGGTCGACGGCGACTTCCCCAACCACCACCCCGACCCATCGCGCCCCGAGAACCTCGAAGACCTGAAACGCGTCGTCCACGCCTGCGATGCCGAGCTGGGCCTGGCCTTTGACGGCGACGGCGACCGCCTGGGCATCGTCACCAAAGACGGCGAAATGATCATGCCGGATCGCCAGATCATGCTGATCGCGGCCGACATCCTGAAGCGCCAGCGCGGCGCGCAAATCATCTTCGACGTCAAGTGCAGCCAGCGGCTCGGCCCCTGGATCAAGAAGCATGGCGGCAAGCCGCTGATGTGGATGACCGGCCACTCACTCGCGAAGGCCAAGCTGCGCGAAACCGGCGCGCCGCTGGCCGGTGAGCTGTCGGGCCACATCTTTTTTGCCGAGCGCTGGTACGGCTTTGACGACGCCACCTACACCGCCGCCCGCATGCTTGAAATCCTGAGCCGCGCGAAAGACCCGAGCGCCGTGCTGAAGGCCTTGCCGAACAGCTTCAACACGCCCGAAATCAACGTGCCCTGCGCCGAGGGTGAGCACCACACGGTGGTGGCCCGGCTGAAGGAAGTGGCCGAGTTTCCGGGCGCCAAGGAGATCATCACGATCGACGGCCTGCGGGTGGAATACACCGACGGCTTCGGCTTGGTGCGCCCGTCCAACACCACGCCGGTGCTGGTCTTGCGCTTTGAGGGCCACACGCCGGAAGCGCTGGCGCGCATTCAGCATGACGTGCTGGAACAGCTCAAGCGCGTCAAGCCGGATGCCGTCTTTGCCGCTGGCCATTGAGACTTTAGCCCGCTGGGCCTACGGCAGCCTGCTGTGGCTGCTGACGCCTTTTTACCTGCTGCGGCTGTGGCGGCGTGGCGGGGCCGAGCCGCTCTATCGGGTGGCGATGGGCGAGCGCTTGGGGTTTTATAAATCCCCCGCCGCTCAACACCAAAACTGGGTCTGGGTGCACGCCGTCTCGCTGGGCGAAACCCGCGCTGCCGCTGCCTTGATTGCCGAGTTGCGCCTGCAGCGGCCAGGCATGAAGCTGCTGTTGACGCACAGCACGGCGACCGGCCGCGAGGCGGGTGCGGCGCTGCTGCAGCTGGGTGACGCGCAAACCTGGCTGCCCTTCGACACCGCCGGCGCGGTGCGGCGCTTCTTCGCCCATTGGCAGCCGGCGATCGGCATCCTGATGGAAACCGAAATCTGGCCTAACCTTCAGTTCGGTGCGGCGCAGGCCGGCGTCAAGATGGTGCTGGCCAATGCCCGGCTGTCCGCCCGCAGCCAGCGACGCGGCGCACGCTTTGCCGCCCTGCTCTATCCGGCCGCACAGCGCCTGAATCTGGTGTTGGCGCAGACCGAGGGCGATGCCGAGCGCCTGCGCGCGAGCGCCGCGCCGAACGTGCAGGTGGCCGGCAATTTGAAGTACGACATGGCCATCGATGCGTCCCTGCTGGCAATAGGCCATCAGTGGCGTCGACTGCTGGGGCGCCCTGTCCTGCTGCTGGCCGTCAGCCGCGAGGGCGAGGAGGCGATGCTGCTCGCCGCCTGGCGCGATCTGCCCTTGAACAAACGTCCGCTGCTGCTGATCGTGCCTCGCCATCCGCAGCGCTTTGATGAGGTGGCGGCACTGATCACCGCGGCCGGCCTGAGCTTGGCCCGCCGCAGCGGTTGGCAAGATCCGCCCCCGCCCGAAGCGCTGGCAGCCGATGCCTGGCTGGGTGATTCGATGCGGGAGATGCCGCTGTACTACGCGCTGGCCCAAGTCGCCCTGCTCGGCGGCAGCTATGCCCCGCTGGGCGGCCAGAACCTGATCGAAGCGGCGGCCTGCGGCTGCCCGGTGGTGATGGGCCCGCACACCTTCAATTTCGCCGAGGCGGCGGCCTTGGCCTTGCAGGCCGGCGCGGCGCAGCGCGTGGTCGACATGGCGCAAGGGGTGGCCGCCGGGTTGGTGCT
>JBBQKT010000109.1:0-10144 GCA_038327205.1 Burkholderiales bacterium
CCGCCGTTGCATCGCCACCAAAGCCGCCGCCGATCACATTGAAGAACGAGCGGTTCATCGCCTTGCACATGATGTAGCTGAGGATGGCACCGGACGAGCCGACCAGCGAACCCGCAATGATCAACATCGCGTTGTTGAGCGAAAAGCCGATGCCCGCCGCCGCCCAGCCCGAATAGCTGTTGAGCATCGAAACGACCACCGGCATGTCAGCCCCGCCAATCGGGATGATCAGCAGCACGCCGAGCACAAAGCCCAGCGCCAGGATCAGGCCGAAATCGAGCCAGCTCTGCGAATGCCAAAAGCCGAACAGGAAAAACACCGCCGCCAGGCCCAAGGCCAGATTGAGCTTGTGCTGGCCGGCAAAGCTGACCGGCGCGCCCTGGAACAGGCGGAACTTGTACTTGCCGCTGAGCTTGCCAAAGGCGATCACCGAGCCGCTGAAGGTGACCGCGCCGATGAAGGCGCCCAAGGCCAGCTCGATGCGGTTGCCGCCGGGGATCACGCCACCGTGGTCGGTGATGCCGAAAGCCCAGGGTTCGAGCACCGCCGTGGCCGCAATGAACACTGCCGCCAAGCCGATCATGCTGTGCATGAAGGCAACCAGCTCGGGCATCTTGGTCATCTCGACCTTTTGCGCCATATAAGCACCGATGCCGCCGCCGATAACGAGGCCGGCCAGCACATAGCCCAGGCCCAAGGTATTGCCCCCGGCCAACTTGACGATCAGCGCCGCCGTGGTCAGCGCGGCGACGGCCATGCCGACCATGCCGAACAGATTGCCGCGGATCGAGGTGGTCGGGTGCGACAGCCCCTTCAGCGCCTGGATGAAACAGATGCTGGCGAACAGATACAGCAGGGTGACGAGGTTCAGGCTCACTTTTTCACCTCCGTCTTCTTTTCCTTCTTCTTGAACATTTCGAGCATTCGCCGCGTCACCAAAAAGCCGCCGAACACATTGACGGCGGCCAGGGCAACGGCCAAGGTGCCCATGACCTTGCCGGTCGTGGTTTCGGTCAGCGCGGCAGCCAGCATCGCGCCGACGATGACGATGGCCGAGATCGCGTTGGTGACGGCCATCAGCGGCGTGTGCAGGGCCGGGGTGACGGTCCAGACCACGTGGTAGCCGACATAGATGGCCAGCACGAAGATGATGAGGTTGATGACGGTGTGGTCAACGATTTCCATGATGTTCAACTCCTTTTGATCTGGCCGTCTTGCGTCATCAGGCAGGCGACGACGATGTCGTCGTCCAGCGGCACCTGGAATGCGCCCTCTTTGCTGATGACCAGCTTCAAGAAGTCGAGCACATTGCGGGCGTAGAGCGCCGATGAATCCGCCGCCACCAGGGCGGGCAGATTGGTTTCGCCGACCAGGGTGACGCCGTGTTTGACGACGGTCTTGCCGGCCTCGGTCAGCGGGCAGTTGCCCCCGTTCGGCGCGGCCAGATCGATGATCACCGAACCAGGCTTCATGCTCTTGACCATGTCCTCGGTCACCAGCACCGGCGCGGCGCGGCCGGGGATCAGGGCGGTGGTGATGACGATATCGGCAGCGGCCACGCGCTTGGCGACCTCGACCTTTTGCCGATCCAGCCAGCTTTGCGGCATCGCCTTGGCATAGCCGCCGACGCCGACGGCCGCCTCTTTTTCTTCCGCCGTGTCGTAGCTGACGTCGATGAACTTGCCGCCCAGCGATTCGACCTGTTCCTTGACGGAGGGCCGCACATCGGACGCCTCAATCACCGCGCCGAGCCGCTTGGCCGTCGCAATCGCCTGCAGGCCAGCCACGCCGACGCCAAGGATCACGACGCGCGCGGCCTTGACCGTGCCGGCCGCCGTCATCAGCATCGGAAAGAAACGCTGGTATTTGTCGGCCGCAATCATCACGGCCTTGTAGCCGGCAATATTGGCCTGGCTGGACAACACGTCCATGCTTTGCGCACGGGTGGTGCGCGGGGCGGCTTCAAGGGCAAAGGCGGTCAGCCCCGCCGTGGCCAGCGCCTGCAGGCCGTCGCGGTCAAAGGGGTTGAGCATGCCAACCAGGGCCGTGCCGGGCTTGATCAGGGCGATCTCGTCGGCGCTGGGGCTTTTCACCTTGAGCAGCAACTCGCTTTGGTAAACGGTGGCGCGGTCAACGATTTCAGCCCCGGCGGCGGCGTACGCATCGTCCGTCACGCTGGCGGCGATGCCGGCACCCGCCTCGATGCGCAAGACATGGCCTTGGGCTTTCAACTTTTTGACCGTCTCGGGCGTGGCCGCAACCCTTGTTTCTCCGGCCGCGGTTTCGCGCGGAACACCTATCAGCATGAATTCCTCCTCTTGGCGACAAGCCAACTGCGCCGGAGCTTACACAATAGATCTGAGCCCTAACACCCGTAGATGCCTGGGAGACACGGATGCAAAAAAAGTCTGCTGCCGTGCGCCGGAAGCCCGGCGCGTAGGACGGCTCCTAGGTCAAAAGGCGGCGGCGCCTGCTGGTGGCGCCCGCTCCAAGCGCGCACATTGTCGTCAGTGCAATGCCTGCCGTGCTTCCAGCATGGCCGGTCAGCACGGAACTAGACCGGAGACATTGATGAACACGCCCCTGAGAACTGTCGCGACCCTGCTCGCCATCGCCGCCGCTGCCGCTACCACCCAGGTTTCTGCGCAGGTCACCTTCTACGAAAACGAAGGCTTCGCCGGCCGCTCATTCACGACCCAACGGCAGATCAGCAATTTCGAACGTCAAGGCCTGAACGATGGCGCCGCCTCGGTCGTCGTGCAGAAAAACCGCTGGGAAGCCTGCGAAGAAATTCGCTTTGGCGGACGCTGCATGGTCTTGCGGCCCGGCCGCTATCCGTCCTTCAGTGCGCTGGGCATGGTCAACGGCGCCCTGTCCGTGCGTGCGGTGAGCAACAGCGCCCGAATCACGGACGACCGCTACGCGCCATTGGCCGAGCTTGGACAGGTCACTTACTACGAGCGTGAGGGCTTTCGGGGCCGCTCATTCAGCAGCGGCGGCGATGTCGGCGATGTCAGTCGCCAAGGCTGGCGCGACCGCGCCTCTTCGCTGGTGATCACCGGCGCGCCGTATCAGGTCTGCGGCGAGTCGGGCTATGCAGGCAATTGCTTCGTGCTGCGCCCCGGCCGCTATACGTCGATGAGCGCGATGGGCCTGAACGGGGGTGCCGCCTCGGTGCGCGGCATCACGGCGGCCACCCAAGCCGACAACGACCGCCGCCTGCCCAACCCCCTGCGACCGGAGATCACCTTCTACGAGCAGGAAAACTTCAGCGGTCGCTCCTTCACCACCAACCAGGAGCTGGGCAACTTTGACCGTGCCGACTTCAACGACCGCGCTTCGTCGGTGGTCGTCGTCGGCGGGCCCTGGGAAGCTTGCGAGGATGCCCGCTTCGGCGGACGCTGCATGATCCTGCGCCCGGGCCGCTATCCCTCGTTTGCCTCGATGGGCCTGGACAACCGGCTGTCGTCGGTCCGGGCAATCAGCGAAGAGGCTGTGCGCCAGGCCGAGGACCGGACCAGAACAGCGCCGATGCCGGTTTACGACTCGCGCCCGCGCAACGATGAACGGCTTTACGAGGCCGATGTGACCTCGGTCCGTGCGGTGGTCGGCACGACGGGCCAGCGCTGCTGGGTCGAGCGAGCCCAAGTAGCGCCTGAACAGAGCCGCGCCAATGTGCCGGCCGCCATCGCCGGTGCCCTGATTGGCGGCATCCTCGGCCACCAGGTCGGCGGCGGACGCGGCAAGGACATCGCAACGGTGGGCGGCGTGGTCGCCGGGGCGGCGATTGGCGCCAATGTTGGCCGCGACAGCCAACAGGCCGCCGTCGGCCAGGATGTGCAGCGTTGCGAAAACAACCCCGGCCAGGCGCGACCTGACTATTGGGATGTCAGTTACATCTTCCGCGGCCAGGAGCATCGCGTGCAAATGAGCGTCGCACCAGGCAAGACGGTGCGGGTCAATGAGCAGGGCGAACCACGCACCTGATCTTGTCTCATCACCAAGCTTTCCCTTCCCATCCCTTCCCATCACAAGCCGGTCACCGCTGAAGCGGCAGACCGGCCCCATCGAGACCACCATGAATCTGAACCTCAGCCTGACACCCTTGATTTCCCTGCTGGCCGGCATCCTGATCCTCGCCATGCCACGGCTGCTGAACTACATCGTGGCGATCTATCTGATCATCGTTGGCCTGATCGGCTTGTTCGGCGTCACCGGGATGCGGCTGAGCTGAGGCCCAGGGCTCGGCGGCCGTGCCCGCACAATCGAACCGGTCCAACACACCCGTTCTAAAGTGCAAACGCCCCATGAGCCCTGCTGCCACCCCACGCTGGAAACCTGCCGTCACCGTAGCGGCCATCGTCGAACACGGTGGCCGCTTCTTGTTGGTCGAAGAAGAAACACCCGAAGGTCTGCAGCTCAACAACCCGGCCGGGCATCTCGACCCTGCTGAGTCGCCGATCGAGGCGGTGGTGCGCGAGGCCTTGGAAGAAACCGCCCGTGTGTTTGTGCCCAGCGCCTTTCTAGGCGTCTACCTGGCGCGCTTTGTTCGCCCGGCGCAGGGCCAGGACGTCACCTATCTGCGCCTGGCCTTCAGCGGCACCGTGGGCGAGGCGATCGCCGGGCGCACGCTGGACGCGGGCATTGTGCGGACGGTGTGGATGACGGTCGACGAGGTGCGGGCCTCGGCCGCCCGGCACCGCAGCCCGCTGGTGCTGCGCTGCATCGAAGATCATCTGGCCGGGCGGCAACTGCCGCTGGACACGATCCAGGTGGACGGTTCGCTGTATGCCCCGCAATTGAAGGGCGGATGAAGGACGGATGAAGGGCGGCTGATACGCTGCGGCGCTACGTTGACGATCTGAAAGAAAAACCGTCATGAAACTCACCTTCGCCCTGCTGATGTTGGCCTTCGCGCTGGCCAGCCCCGCCACTGAAGCCGCAACGGCATCCACCGCCCAGCCCAACGTCAGTGTGCTGAGCCCGCCCCTGGCAATGCCCGGGCTGGCCCGCAGCCGCACGATCCGGCTCTACCTGCCGCCCAGCTACGCCAGCGCCCCAGCCGACAAGCGCTATCCGGTCATCTACATGCACGACGGGCAGAACCTGTTCGACGCCGCCACCTCCTACGCGGGCGAATGGGGCGTGGACGAGACGCTCAATGCGCTGGCCAAAACCACCGGTTTCGAGGCCATCGTGGTGGGCATCGACAACGGCGGCGAGAAGCGCATGGCCGAGCTGAGTCCGGTGGCGAGCTGGAATGCCAAGGTGGCAGAAGGCCGCGCCTATCTGGGCTTCGTCGTCGATGTCGTCAAGCCGCTGATCGACAGCCGCTACCGCACCCTGCCCGACCGCGATCACACCGCCATCATGGGCAGCTCGATGGGCGGCCTGATCAACCATGCAGCCCTGCTGTGGCACCCCGGCGTGTTCGGCCGTGCCGCGCTGTTCTCGACCGCCTACGAGGCCGGTGGCAAATTTTTGGATCAAGTGATCGACGCGCGCCTGCCGACTGGCGCGCGGGTCTATTTCTACGCCGGCGGCAACGAGGGCTCAGCGATGGTGCCCGACACACAGCGTGCCGCTGCAGCGTTCGCCAAGCAGTTGCCGGCCGCCGATCTGGCGCTGCGCATCGTCCCGGCGAACGGCCACAACGAGGCCGCCTGGCGGGGTGAGTTTGAGGCGGCGGTGCGCTGGATGTTCAGCATCAAATAAGGCTTTGAAGCGCTGCGGGACAATCGCGGCATGACTTCCAAGCAACGCATCGTCGTCGGCCTCTCCGGCGGCGTGGACTCCGCCGTAACCGCACATCTGCTCAAGCAGCAAGGCCACGAGGTGGTCGGCATCTTCATGAAGAACTGGGAGGATGACGACAGCGATGACGAGAGCGGTAAATATTGCTCGTCAAACATCGACTTCATCGACGCCGCCGCCGTGGCCGATGTGATCGGCATCGAGATCGAGCACGTCAACTTCGCCGCCGATTACAAAGACCGGGTCTTCGCCGCCTTTCTGCGCGAGTACGAGGCCGGTCGCACCCCCAACCCCGATGTGCTGTGCAATGCCGAGATCAAGTTCAAGGCCTTTCTCGACCATGCGATGCGGCTGGGCGCCGAAAAGATCGCCACCGGCCACTATGCCCGCGTGCGCGACCTGAACGGCGAAACCCGGTTGCTGAAGGGCATCGACACCAGCAAGGACCAGAGCTACTTTTTGCACCGGCTGAATCAGGCGCAGCTGGCCAAGACGCTGTTCCCGATCGGCGAGCTGCACAAGACCGAGGTGCGACGCATCGCCGAGGAAATCGGTCTGCCGAATGCCAAGAAGAAGGATTCGACCGGCATCTGCTTCATTGGCGAGCGGCCCTTCCGCGAATTTCTGAACCGCTATCTGGCGCATCAGCCGGGGGCCATCAAAGACGCCAACGGCCGCAAGATCGGTGAGCATGTCGGCCTGTCCTTCTACACCCTGGGCCAACGCCAGGGCCTGGGCATCGGCGGGGTGAAGGAAAAGGGCGCGGCACGAGGCAGCGGCGACCATTCGCCCTGGTTCGTGGCGAAGAAGGACATGGCAACGAACACGCTTTACGTCGTCCAAGGCCACGACCATCCGTGGTTGCTCAGCAGCACCCTGGTGGCCGATGACATCAGCTGGACGGGCAAGCAACCGGCAGCAGGGCCCATGGCCGCCAAGACGCGCTACCGACAGAGCGACGCGGCCTGTGCCTTTGAGCCCGGTGAGCAGCGCTTCAGCCTGCGCTTCGAGCAGCCGCAATGGGCCGTCACGCCGGGCCAGAGCGCCGTGCTGTACGACGGCGACGTGTGCCTGGGCGGCGGGCTGATCTGCTCTTGATGATGACCTGGCTGGACCGCCTGCTCAACCGCGCCGCCCAGCCGGGCGTGGTGTTGCGGGTGGCTGCGCTGTCGGTCTGCCTGTTGGAGCTGGCCGCTGCTGTGGCGGGCCTGTTGGGCTTTCGCACCGATGCCTATGACGGCGCGGTGGCTGCCCTCTATCTGCGCCTGGGCGGCGCGGCGAATGACCGCAGCCTGCTGCTGATCTGCTTTGCCCTGGTGCTGCTGTTCGCCTGGCAGTATTGGCAATTGGCGCGCGACGGCAGCGCGGACCAGCCGCCGCCCCATCTGCTCGGCCGCATCCTGCTGATCGACCTGCTGGCCGTGGCGGTGACGCCGGGCCTGCCCTTTCTGGTCACCGCACTGGCGGCGGTGCTGCTGCGGGCCCGCACCGCGTTTCTGTTCGCGCTGGCGCAGATCGTCCTGAACCTGCTGCTCTACACCCTGCTGCCGACGACCGCCGTGTCCGATGGTGCCCTGCCCGTCTGGCTGGATGCTGCCAGCCTGCTGATGGCGATGATTGCCCTGCACGGCATGGCGTTCGGCCTGGGCCGCATGGCCGCCGCCGAGGCCGAAAAGCGCCGCTGGCTGCAAGCGATGCTGGCCGAGCGGCTCAGCGCCGAAGCCTTGCAGGCGGAGCAACTCCGCTATGGCGAACGGCTGGCGCTGGCGCGCGAGTTGCACGATGTGGTGGGCCACCATCTGACCGGGCTGAACCTGCAATTGCAGCTGGGCAGCGCCCTGCTTGAACGGGCCGATGCACCCGGCGCGACCCTGGCCGTGGCGCGGGCGCAGGAGGGCGCAGCGCACCTGCTGGCCGATGTGCGCGAGGCCGTGTCGCAGCAGCGGGGCGCCCGCCGGATCGACCTCAGCGCCGCCCTGCAGGCCCTGGCCGACGGCATTGCCAGCACCCGCATTGAGCTGGACATCGCCGACGCCGCCCGCGACCTCAGCCCCCGCGTCGCCCATGCGTTGCTGCGCTGCGTGCAGGAGGCGGTGACCAACAGCGTGCGCCATGCCCGGGCGGCGCGGGTGCTGGTCGTTCTGGGCGTCGATGCAGCCGGTGAAGTGCACGTCAGCATCGACGATGATGGCGACGGCGCGGCTGCGCTCTCCCATGGCAACGGCCTCAGCGGCATGGCCGAACGGATGGCCGAGCTGGGGGGCCGCATGGCCGTGCCCAGGCACCGGCCGGGTTTTCGAATCGAGTTGTGGTGCCCGAGGACAGCCGCATGAGCAAGACGCCCACCATCATCAAGCTCCTGCTGGTCGAGGATCAGCAGCTTGTGCGCGAGGCGCTCAAAGGCCTGCTGAGCTTGAGCGAGGACATCCACATCGTCGGCGAGGCGAGTGACGGTGCCGAGGCGCTGGCCCTGATCGAACAGCTGGGCACGGCGCCCCCGGACGTGGTGCTGTCCGACATGCGCATGCCGCGGCTCGATGGCCTGGGCCTGATCCGCGCGCTGGCCGCGCGGGCACTCAACATCCCGGTCGTGCTGCTGACCACCTTTGATGACGCCACGGCGTTTGACGAAGCAGTACTGGCCGGGGCGCGCGGCTTTTTGCTCAAGGCCATCAGCCCCGACACCTTGCTGCAAGCGCTGCGCGAGGTGCATGTCGGCGGCACCGCCCTGCGACCCTCGTTGACCACGCGGATGGAGCGCCCTTCTGTTGCTGCCGAACGAGCGTTCGTTGCGACCCCCGAACCCGATGCGCTGTCACCCAAAGAACTGCAAGTGCTGCGCCTGGTGGCCAGCGGGCGCAGCAACACCGAGATCGCCGTACTGCTCGGCAACAGCGAGGGCGTGATCAAGAACCACTGCTCGGCGGTGTTCTCAAAGATGGGCGTGCGCGACCGCACGCAGGCGGTGTTAAGGGCGATTGATCTGGGGTGGATTTGACGGGGTGCTGAGCCCAAGATGCAGCACCCAGTAGGTGTGATAAAGCCCCGGCCCCTTCATGCAGGCGAGGCCCACGTCGCGAAACTCCGCTTGCATCAGGTTCTCGCAGTGCGCGCTGCTGAGCAGCCACTGTTCAAGCACTTCGGCCAAGGTTTCCTGCCCGGCGGCCAGGTTTTCGCCGCCCCGGCGCAAGGTATAGCCGACAGCCTTGAAGCGCTCAAGCAGACTGACTGCCACCTCGCCCTCGTGGCTCAAGGTGTCGCGCCGCAACAGCTCCTGGGCGTACGTCACGGCGGAGCTGGCCAACTGGTCATGCCAGCGCAGGGCCGGCGCGGCGGCCAAGGCTGCCGCACCGCAGTTGCGCGCACTGGCCCGCAAAACATTCAGCTGCGCCAGTACTTGCTCCGGTGCGGGCTGGCAATCTGGCAGGCTTACTGGCTGGGCAGCAGCCACAGCGTTCATCAGGAGACCCATCAGGGCAACTCGTTTCGGCATGGCCGCGATGGTAGCAAGCTGCCCCACTTGCCAGCCGCCGCCACATGGGCCAGCATGTGACGATGAACACCCACTCCACCACCTTTCCCCTCGCCTGGCTCAGCCTGGCCTTGCTAACGCTGACCGGCCTGGCCTGCGCCGTCGAGTCACCTAATGCCGCACCTACTGCGGCACCTGCTGCAACACCCATTGCGGCGCCCACCGGATCGGCCAGCCTGCTTCCGCAGATCAAGGCCTTGATCGGTGAGGCGGGTTGCGACAGCGACGCGCAGTGTCACAGCATCGGCATCGGTGCCAAGGCCTGTGGCGGGCCAAGTGGCTATCTGGCTTGGTCGTCCCAACGAACCGACGGGGCCGCACTGAAGGCGCTGACAGAGCGCCATGCCAAGGCGGCGCGCGAGGAGCAGGAACGCAGCGGCATGTTGTCCAACTGCCGGTTCATGCCTGACCCAGGCGCGCGGTGCGTGGCTGCGGGCAGCCAACGTCAATGCAAGCTCAATACAGGGGCGGTCGGCGCACCCTAGATCGGGCGCCGGATGTATGAAAAAAGGGCTGCAAGCGTGATGCTTGCAGCCCTTTTGCCGTCTACACCAGCACCTCAGGGCGCCGGTGTTTCGGGTTCAACTCAGTTGCCCTTGGACAGTTGTCCAGCCGACAGATCGCGGGCAGGCTCTGCCAACGGCGCCACACCCGTGTCGATGCGAACCACGGTCGTGGCTTGCACCACACCGCTTGCATCCTTGAGCTGGACGCCACCGACATAGCTGCCAGCGCTCAGGCCAGACCATGACAGGCCCACCGTCGCGGAACTGCCGCTGTAGACCTGGGTTGGCGTCATGACGTTGAACTTGCCACCGGTATCGGCTGGGGTCACCACCCAGCTTGACAACTTGTGGG
>JBBQKT010000110.1:0-10035 GCA_038327205.1 Burkholderiales bacterium
GGAACCACCCTTTAGGCAACCCCTCGAGTCCCTGTTGGCACTCAGTAGACAAGCTGAGGAGATGACCTCATTGCATGACCATCAACGACAACCCATTTAGGGGGACTTGTTCGTGGTCTGCAACCTAAGCCAGCCCCCTGAGGGCACGCCCTTGCATATCCCAGTTCCTGGCAAGCCAAGGGAACAACCTCAGCTATGTCAGAAGGCCATCACCACCAAGGAATCTCATCCAACGGGTTCCCTGTTCATGGCCTGTCCTTTCACCCACCCCTGAAGCATCCAGGTAGGTCTCCCGGCTACGCCGACCCCTACGGCCCACCTTCAGAAGCAACCCTCAAAGACCATGACCATGAACACACTTTCACCTTACCCAGTACCTACGCCCCAGGTCTTCCCGTTCGTGGCATCTCGGTAAGGGCGGCTGTGCGGCCTGCTGTTCGTTGAACCAGCGGCGAATCCATCGGGGGCTGCTGAGTCCTGGGGGCAGCATTTTTTGGTCAGTCTGACCAAAAACTTCAGCAAACCAAATCGCGTCTTGAACCTCGTTCTTGGTGCAAATGCCTGGGAACATCTCCAGGCACCATTCCGAGAACTTCAGACCGCCACGTTCTTCCTTGGTGAGTGACTTGCCGTACATCAAGGCCACGCCGTGCGCCGAGAAGTTCCACATGGAAGCAACACCATCGAAATGGCCTTGACAGTGCCCATTTGGAAAGTGACTTGCACCTCTCGCCAATGGGAATCACCCCCTGCATTCCTGCCCACCTGGAAACAGTTGCCAAGTGATAACAAAGCGCCGTAGTGGGGCATTGAGAAAGCCTGACAGGGTGGCCCGCTGTCGGTCACATTCATGGCTCACCAACCAATGAGAACCACCCCATGCACACCCTGATTCCTGACGCAGACCTTCAGCCCTTCTCAAGGGTTGCCCTTGCCAGCATCCGCACTGTAGAAGCAGTCGGTAGACTGTTCGGCCTTGACCTGTACGTTGACCGTGATGACCGTCTAGGAGGGTTCTTCAGCTTCGCCCATGTTTGGCATGACCAAGACAACCGGCAAGTCTGGGGACTGGGGTTGTCCGTGATGGTGTCGAAGCCCTGACCGGGGTTACTCCGGAGCCTCTTTCGGCTCCCTTGCTGTGGTAAACAGTAGTGGTAAAAGAGGAAAGCCCTAAAACCGTAAGTCATTGATTTGACTAGGATTTTAGGGCTTCAATATGTCTGGAGGAGACGAAGGGATTCGAACCCTTGATGCGGTTTAACCCACATACTCCCTTAGCAGGGGAGCACCTTCGGCCACTCGGTCACGTCTCCAGCGCAGCCTTGAATTCTATCTTAAAAAGTTCAAGGCAGATCAGAATCAAGCGGCAGCGATGGGCTGATCGAGTTCAAACGCCTTGTGCAGCGCCCGCACGGCGAGTTCCATGTACTTTTCGTCGATGACGACGCTGGTCTTGATCTCGCTGGTGGAGATCATCTGGATGTTGATCCCCTCTTCGCTCAAGGTGCGGAACATCTTGGACGCCACGCCCACATGCGAGCGCATGCCGATGCCGACGATGGAGACCTTGCAGATGCGCGGGTCGCCCAGCACCTTGGCGGCCTGGGTGGCCGGGCCCACCGTGGTTTCAAGCAGGGCCATCGTGCGTGCGTAGTCGTTGCGGTGGACGGTGAAGCTGAAGTCGGTTTTGCCTTCTTGCGACACGTTCTGGATGATGACGTCGATGTCGATATTGGCGTCGGCCACCGGACCGAGGATTTGGTAGGCGATGCCGGGTTTGTCGGGCACGCCGAGCAAGGTCACCTTGGCCTCGTCGCGGTTGAAGGCAATGCCGGAAACGACGGCTTGTTCCATTTTTTCGTCCTCTTCAAAACTGATCAAAGTGCCGGATTTCGCTTCCTCGGCGATGTCGATATCCCAGGGTGTGAAGCTGGACAGCACGCGCAGCGGCACGCGGTATTTGCCGGCAAATTCAACCGAGCGGATCTGCAGGATCTTGGAGCCCAGCGACGCCATTTCCAGCATCTCTTCAAAGCTGATCGTGCTCAAGCGGCGTGCCTCCGGCACGATGCGCGGGTCGGTCGTGTAGACGCCGTCCACATCGGTGAAGATCAGGCATTCGTCCGCCTTCATCGCCGCCGCAATCGCCACGGCCGAGGTGTCGGAGCCGCCACGGCCCAGGGTGGTGATGTTGTTCTCATCGTCCACGCCCTGGAAGCCGGCGATGACCACCACCTTGCCCTCGGCCAGATCGGCGCGCACGCGGGCATCGTCAATGCTTTCGATGCGGGCCTTGGTGTGCGAGGAATTGGTGCGCAGCGGCACCTGCCAGCCGGTGTAGCTGACGGCCTGCAGCCCTTCGGCCTGCAAGGCGATGGCCAGCAGACCGACCGAGACCTGCTCGCCGGTGGCGGCAATCATGTCGAGTTCGCGGTCGCGCTCGGGGCTGTCGATGCCGGGCGACAGCTCTTTGGCCAGACCGAGCAGGCGGTTCGTCTCGCCGCTCATGGCCGAGGGCACGACGACGAGTTGATGGCCGGCGCGCGCCCATTTGGCCACGCGCTTGGCGACATTGCGGATGCGCTCGGTCGAGCCCATCGAGGTGCCGCCGTATTTGTGAACGATCAAAGCCATAGATTTGAGGGTGAAGCTTGGGTCTCGGTCCCGGCTGGGGCGAGCCTTGGATTCTATCCGGCGAGCTTCATGGATCAGGCAGCCAGCGCAGGCTGAACTGCGGCTCGCCGGGCTCGGCCAGCCAGCGTGCATCCAGGCCCAGGCCCGGGGCAAAACACAGTTGGGATTGCCCAAAAAAGAGCAAAGGGCCCGCGCGCTGCCAAGCCGGCAGCGCCGCACTTTGATAGGCTTTTTTAAGGCTTCGCGCCGGGCTTTGCACCGTGCGCTGGAACTGCTCGCCACCGGTGCGGGCGCGCAAGCTCAGGTGTTGCAAGGTCCCCAGGCTGACACCGCCGCTGACCACCGCATCAACCGACCAACTGCCACCCCAGTCGGCTTGCGCGTGCAGGCCAACAGAGGCAAGGTTCACCGATTGCGAAGGCCCAATGAGGACCGCTGCCCTTGGCGCAAGCCACACCAAACGGCCGCGGTAAAGCCGCAGTTGCCCATGGGCACAGGGCCATTGGCCGTCGGTCGCAAGCCATTCGCGCTGAAGCCGCTCGATCAGGCTGGCCGGCGCCGGTTGTCCCGTTTGATCATGCAGCCAGGCGCGCAAGACATTGCTGGCCCGTGCGCTGGACAGGGTCTGCACGGCGGCCACATCCAGCCCCATGTCCTCGTCACTGACCTGCTGCAAATCCGCCGCTGCCATTTCGCGCTGCAGAGCCAACGCCTCTTGCGCCCAAGTGGCTGCCTGCGCCAAGCTGGCTTCGGCCTGCGGGAATGCCTGCGCCAGCACGGGCCAAACCGCAAGCCGCAAGCGGTTGCGCGCAAAGCGGGGGTTGCTGTTGCTGTCGTCCTCGATGTGGGCTAAGCGGTGCTGGGCGATGTAGGCCTCGATGGCGGCGCGAGGCTGGCGCAACCACGGCCGCGCCCAGCACAGGCCGTCACGCCACTGCGCTGCAGGCATGGCAGCCAGGCCTGCCACACCGGCACCACGCAGGGCCAGCAACAACAAGGTTTCGGCTTGATCGCGTTGGTGGTGGGCCAAGAGCAGCAAATCAGCCCCTGCGGCCACGGCCATCTGCTGCAAGGCCGCATGACGGCCCTCGCGCGCCCAGGCTTCGATGCTTTGTGCCGGGGCGGGCTGGCCAGTCAAACGGTGGCACTGGAACGCGACGCCCCAGGCTGCGCACTGCGCCTCGCAATGGGCCAACCAGGCATCCGCCTGGTCGCTCAGGCCGTGATGGACATGCAGGGCAATAACTTGACCACCGGCCGCTGCAGCGACAACAGCATGCAACAAGGCGGTGGAATCCCGGCCGCCGCTGTAAGCGACGGCGACGACGCGACCCGAGAACTCAGCGGTTTTTGGTGTCGGTGAAGCGGCCATAGGCCTGCAAGCGATCGTAGCGGCGATCCAGCAATTCCTTGGGCTTCAGGTCGCTGACCTGGCGCAACGCGTCGCTCAGCGCACGCTTCAGGTTGGACGCCATTTGCTTGTTGTCGCGGTGGGCACCGCCGACCGGTTCGCTGACGATCTTGTCGATCAGGCCCATCGCTTTCAGACGGTGGGCGGTGATGCCCAGCGCATCGGCCGCTTCCGGGGCCCGCTCGGACGACTTCCACAAAATCGAGGCGCAGCCCTCCGGCGAGATCACCGAATAGGCCGAGAACTGCAACATCAGCACCTGATCGGCCACGCCAATGGCCAGCGCGCCGCCGGAGCCGCCCTCGCCGATGACGGTGGCGATGATGGACACTTCCAGTTGCGCCATCTCGAAGATATTGCGGCCGATCGCTTCGGACTGGCTGCGCTCTTCGGCACCGATGCCGGGGTAGGCGCCCATGGTGTCGATGAAGGTGAACACCGGCAGACCGAATTTTTCAGCCAGCTTGAGCAGGCGCAGGGCCTTGCGGTAGCCCTCGGGGCGGGGCATGCCGAAGTTGCGGGCCTGGCGCTCTTTGGAGTCAGCGCCGCGCTGGTGGCCAATCACCATGCAGGCCTGGCCATTGAAGCGGGCGAGGCCGCCGACGATGGCCGCGTCATCGGCAAAGTGCCGGTCGCCATGCAGTTCTTGAAATTCGGTAAAAACCTCGGCGCAATAGTCGAGCGTTTGTGGGCGCTGCGGGTGGCGGGCGATCTGGTAGACCTGCCACGGGGCCACGCTGGCGTAGACGTCTTTGGTGAGCTGCTGGCTCTTTTTGGAGAGGCGGTCGATCTCTTCGGAGATATCGACGGCGGACTCGCTTTGCACGTAGCGCAGCTCTTCGATCTTGGTTTCGAGTTCGGCGATCGGCTGCTCGAAATCGAGGAAATGTTTTTTGCTCATCCTGCTTTTCTATTCATTGAGGAGGATCCCGCGCAGGCTGCTTTTGGCAGCCTGCCGTGGGGCTGTTTAGGCCTCAAGACTGCGCCAAATGTACCATGTGGCCACTGAGCGGAAGGGGGCCCAGGCGTCCCCCACCTCGCGCGCTTCTGCCCTTGAAACAGGCTCGCCAGAGAAGTAATTCTGGCTGATGCCCTTCATCAAACCGACGTCGTCGAGCGGCATCACGTTGGGCCGCATCAGGTGAAAGATCAGGAACATTTCGGCCGTCCAGCGGCCAACGCCGCGGATCGCCACCAGCTCGTCAATGATGGCCTCGTCGTCCATCCCGGTCCACTGCGCCACGTGAACGCTGCCGGCCTCGAAGTGCTGGGCCAAATCGGTCACGTACTCGACCTTGCGAGCGGACAAACCAGCACCGCGCAGCGCCTCGGGCGGCTGGGCCAGCACGTCGGCCGGCTGCAGTACCTTGGGTCCGGCCGCCGTGCCGGTGACGGCGGCAAACTTGTCCCACATCGACTGTGCGGACTTGACCGAAATTTGCTGCCCGATGATGGAGCGGGCCAGCGTCGTGAAGGCATCGGTGCGGCCTTGCAAACGGGCCTCGCCAAACTTCGGGATCAGCTTTTTCATCACCCGGTCGCGCTTGGCCAAATGACGGCAGGCTTCGTCCCAATAAGCGGGCGTGCCGGGCATCCCTTCCGGGCTCACCCCGGCCATGGGTACTGCGGCGGGTGCTCTCACCACCTCAGGCCCGCGTCCAGGTTGTGCCGGACGCCGCGTCTTGCAGGACGATCCCTTGCGCCAACAACTCGGCCCGAATGCGGTCGGCCCCGGCAAAATCGCGGGCCGCCTTGGCGCTGGCGCGGGCAGCGATCTGCGACTGGATGGCCGCGTCGTCCAGGCCCGAACCCGCCTGCAGATACTGGCGCGGTGGCTGCTGCAGGATGCCCAGGATGCCGCCGAGCTGTTTGAGCAACGCGGCGTCAGCGGGCAGGCGCTCACGGTTGACCTGACCGGCCAGATCAAACAGAGCGGCCACCGCGCCGGGCGTGTTGAAGTCGTCGTCCATCGCAGCCTTGAAGGCAGCGGCTTGGGGCTGAGCCCAATCAATATTAATGGGAGGCGTATCGACGCCGTCCAAGGCCGTGCTGAGTGACGTGTAGAGACGCTGCAAACCGCTGCGCGCCTCGTCCAGGTTCACATCGCTGAAATTGAACGGGCTGCGGTAGTGCGTGCGCAGCATGAAGTAGCGCAGGGTCTCGCCGTCGTAGCGGGCCAGCACCTCGCGCACGGTAAAGAAGTTGCCCAGCGACTTGGACATCTTGACGTGATCGACGTTCAGCAGTCCGTTGTGCGCCCAAACCACCGCCGGGCCCACGCCGTTCGCACCTTCGCTCTGCGCGATCTCGTTTTCATGGTGAGGGAACTGCAGGTCAGCGCCACCGCCGTGGATGTCGAACTGCGTGCCCAGCAGGGCGCAGGCCATGGCCGAGCATTCGATATGCCAGCCGGGGCGGCCAACGCCGTAGCTGGATTCAAACTTGGCGTCGGCCGGCTCCTCGGGCTTGGCCGCTTTCCAGAGCACGAAGTCGAGCGGATCGCGCTTGCCGTCATCCACCGCCACCCGCTCACCGGCGCGAAGGTCGTCGAGCGATTTGCCGGACAACTTGCCATAGCCCGGAAAAGCACGCACCGCGTAGTTCACATCGCCATTGCTGGCCCGGTAGGCCAGGCCCTTGGCTTCCAGCGCGGCGATCATCGCCGTCATCTGCGGCACATATTGAGTGGCACGCGGCTCATGCGTCGGGCGGGACACGCCCAGCACGTCAAAGTCGGCATTCATCGCCGCGATCATCTCTTCGGTCAGTTGGCGGATCGGGATGTTGCGCTCGAGCGCGCGGCGAATGATCTTGTCGTCGATGTCGGTGATGTTGCGCACATAGCTGACCCGCAGCCCCGAGGCTTGTAGCCAACGGTAAATCAGGTCAAACGCGATCATCATCCGCGCGTGGCCAACGTGGCATAGGTCGTAAATGGTGATGCCGCAAACGTACATGCGGACATGACCTGCTTCGATGGGCGTGAAGTCCTGAACCGAGCGGCTCAGCGTGTTGTAAATGCGAAGAGGCATGGAGCTTTGAAGGCCGGTGTCGCCGCGACATCCCATCAATTCGGGCTGCGGCGACCGTGCAAACGTCTAGATGCCAGAGGCACCGTAGAATGAAACCCAGTATAGCGGCGGGGTTTTGGCCCTGGCTTCCGCACTGACCCTGCCCCGGCCTTCGTCGGTGGCGGTGAACGCACAAAACCCCATGTTTATTCGTCCCCTGAGTCCACGCCTTTTGCTGTTGTTGATCTTGTTGCTCGCCGTCGGGCTGGCCCGGGCCGGCGCATTGGAAGACGCCCAAAAGCAATGGCTGGCGGGACGGAAGCCGCAAGCGGTCGCCACCCTCGAGCAGGCGCTGACGCAAACGCCCGATGAATTGAAGCTGCGCTTTGCGCTCGGCGTGATGAAGATGGAACTGGGCGAACAGCCCGCTGCCCTGGACATCTTCACCGGGCTGAGCCAAGACTTTCCCGACCTGGCCGACCCGTTCAACAACCTCGCCGTCATTCATGCTGCCCAAGGTGAGTTGGACCTCGCCCGGCTTGAGTTGGAGCAGGCGCTGCGCCTGCAACCCGAGCATGCGCAGGCCCAGGAAAACATGGGTGATGTGCTGCTGCGTCTTGCCGCCCGCGCCTACCAGCGCGCGCAGGCCGCCCTGGTGTCGCCGTCAGAGGCACTGGCGCTGAAGCTGCAACGCACCCAAGCGCTGTGGCTGCCTGTCCCGACCGCATCGCCCCGCTGATTCCCTCCCTCCTTTTGAAAGCCTGTATGACCTTCAAATTTACGGCGATCCTGGCGCTTGGCTTGGCTCTGGCCTCGACTGCCCAGGCGCAAACCGTTCGGCTCACGACCACACAAGGCGACATCCGCATTGCGCTCGATGCCGACAAAGCCCCCAAGTCGGTTGCCAACTTTGTGCAGTACGTCAAGGCAGGCCATTACAACGGTGTGATCTTTCACCGCGTGATCGAAAACTTCATGATCCAGACCGGCGGCTTCACCGCCAAGATGGACCAAAAGCCCACCAAGCCGCCGATCCCGCTCGAATCACGCAACGGCCTGAACAATGTGCGTGGCAGCCTGGCCATGGCGCGCACCGGCGACCCCAATTCCGCCACCTCGCAGTTTTTCATCAACACGGTGGACAACGCCTTCCTCGACGCCGAGAACTCGCGCGACGGCAACGGTTATGCGGTGTTTGGCCGCGTCATCGAAGGCATGGAGGTGGTCGATAAAATACGTGCCCTGCCGACCCGCGACTCGGGCATGCATCAAAACCTGCCGGTGACGCCGGTCCTCATCACCAAAGCCATTGTGGAAACCAAAAAATGAGCCATTTCGTTGAACTGCACACCAACCACGGCCTGATCAAGATCGAACTCGACGCCGCCAAAGCGCCGCTGTCGGCTGCCAACTTCCTGTCCTATGTCCGCAATGGCCATTACAACGGCACGGTGTTCCACCGCGTCATCAAGGGCTTCATGGTCCAAGGCGGCGGCTTTGATGCAGGCATGCAGCAAAAACCCACCGACGCGACGATCCAGAACGAAGCGAACAACGGCCTCAAGAACGACCACTACACCTTGGCGATGGCCCGCACCAATGCGCCGCACTCGGCCTCCAGCCAGTTCTTCATCAATACCAAGAACAACGGCTTCCTGAACCACACATCCGAAACATCGTCGGGTTGGGGCTATGCCGTGTTTGGCAAGGTGATCGAAGGCAAGGACATCGTGGACGCCATCGAGAAGGTCAAGACCGGCAACAGTGGCGGCCACGGCGATGTGCCGGTCAATGCCGTCGTGATCGAGCGCGCGGTTGAAGTGGACGCCTGAATTTGACGCTTGAATTTGATGAGCTGAGCGCCCCGGCCGACTGGCAGCGGATCGACTTTCTGTCCGATCTGCACCTGTCGGCCGACACCCCAGCCACCCTCGCCGCGCTGCAAGCGCATCTGGACGAGACGCGGGCCGACGCGGTGTTTCTGCTCGGTGACATCTTCGAAGTCTGGGTCGGTGACGATGCCCGCTTTGAGCCTTTCGAGGCGGCCTGCGTGGCCATGCTTCGCGCCGCCAGCGCCCAGCGGCCGATGTACTTCATGGCCGGCAACCGCGACTTCCTCCTCGGCCGGGCGATGCTGGCGGACTGCGGCATTCAGGGCCTGTCCGACCCGACCGTCCTGGCCGCTTTTGGCCAGCGCTGGCTGCTCAGCCACGGCGACGCGCTGTGCCTGGAAGACAAGCCCTATCAAGCCTTTCGCGCCCAGGTGCGCAACCCAGCCTGGCAGGCCGAGTTTCTGGCCCGCCCGCTGGCCGAACGCCAGGCGATGGCGCGGCAGATGCGCGCGGCCAGCCAGGCGAATCAAAGCAAGCAAGAGCTGTGGGCCGATCTCGACACCGACGCCTGCGTCGCCTGGCTGCGGGCGGCGGAATGCACCGACTTGATCCACGGCCACACCCACCGGCCCGGCGAACACCGCTTGGCAAGCGGGGAAGCACATGGCCTGCGCCGCCATGTGCTGTCGGACTGGGATTTTGAAGCCACGCCGCCGCGCGGCGACGTGCTGCGCCTGCGCCGCACCGGCCTGCGCCGCATCGACCTGGCCTGATGGTTTTCAAACGCCTGCTGAGTGCCTGGTCGCAAGGCCGCGAGGCCCGCGCCCTGCAACGCCGCGCCATTCCCGACGATCTCTGGCAGCTGACCCTGCTGCGCTATCCATTCTTGGCCCTGCGCAGCGCGGCTGATGTGGCCGAGCTGCGGCGGCTCAGCTCGCTCTTTCTGGCGAGCAAAGAGTTCCACGGCGTGGGCGGCTTCGAGGTGACGGACGAGGTGGCCGTGGCCGTGGCTGCCCAGGCTTGTCTTCCGGTGCTGCGCCTGGGCCTGAGCTGGTACGACGGGTTTGTCGGCATCGTCATGCATGCCGACGAGGTGGTGGCACAGCGCGAGTTCACCGACGAGGACGGCATCGTCCACCAGTACGAA
>JBBQKT010000111.1:0-9938 GCA_038327205.1 Burkholderiales bacterium
CCGAAGCACAGCGGCAGCAGGCCGGTGGCCAGCGGGTCGAGCGTGCCGGTGTGACCGGCTTTTTCCGCCCGCAGCAGCCATTTGGCTTTCTGCAGCGCATCGTTGCTCGACAGGCCCAGGGGCTTGTCGAGCAACAGCACACCGTGCAAGGCACGGCGCGTGATGCGTGGGCGGGGGGCGAGCGTCATCTCAGTCTTCTCGCGTCTCGTCGTCTTCAATGGCACGGGTCGCATTGGCCTTGGAGATCAGCGCGCTCATCTCCGCAGCCCGCTCAATCGTGCGGTCGAAGTGAAAGTGCAGGCTCGGCACGGTGTGGATCTGCAGACGCTTGAACAAGCCGTTGCGCAGGAAGCCTGCAGCCTCGTTCAAGGCCTCGCCGGTTTCCTTGGCATCACCGACCAACACCGAGAAAAACACCTTGGCATGGGCGTAGTCGGGCGTGACCTCGACCGCATTGACGGTGGCCATGCCGATGCGCGGGTCTTTCAACTCGCGGATCAGCGTGCCCAGATCACGCTGGATCTGGTCGGCGATGCGAAAGCCTCGGTTCGGGATTGCTCGTTTGTGTTTCATCGTCGTGATTCCTGGCGCTCACCAAGTACAAACCCCGCCTTCGGTGGAAGGCGGGGTTTGCTGGGTGGGAGCAAATCCGCCTTACAGCGTTCGGGCCACTTCCTTGATCTCGAAGAATTCCAGCTGGTCGTTTTCCTTGATGTCGCTGTAGTTCTTCAGCTTGATACCGCACTCGAAGCCTTCCTTGACTTCGCGAACGTCGTCCTTCAGGCGCTTCAAGGTGTCGATCTCGCCGGTGTAGATCACCACGTTTTCGCGCAGCAGGCGGAAACGAGCCGAGCGGTTGACCATGCCCGAGGTGATCATGCAACCGGCAATCGTGCCGATCTTGGTCGCCACAAACACGGTACGAATCTCGGCGGTGCCGATGACTTCTTCGCGCTGCTCTGGTGCCAGCATGCCGGTCATCGCGGCCTTGATCTCGTCCACAGCGTCATAAATGATGTTGTAGTAACGCAGATCAACCGAATTGCCTTCGGCCAGCTTGCGCGCACCAGAGTCGGCTCGCACATTGAAGCCGATGATGACCGCCTTGGAAGCGATGGCCAAGTTGACGTCGGACTCGCTGACACCACCAACCGCCGCGTGGACGATCTGGATCTTGACGTCGGGCGTGGACAACTTCAACAACGATGAAGCCAGGGCTTCTTGCGAACCCTGCACATCGCTCTTGATGATGATGCCCAAGGTCTGCACATCGCCGGCGGTCATGTCGGTGAACATGTTCTCCAGCTTGGCAGCCTGTTGGCGCGACAGCTTCACGTCACGGTACTTGCCCGAACGGAAAGTGGCGATTTCTCGTGCCCGGCGCTCGTCGCCCAAGACCATGAACTCGTCACCGGCTTGCGGCACTTCGGTCAGCCCTTGGATCTCGACCGGGATCGATGGGCCGGCTTCGGTGATGGCCTTGCCGTCTTCGTCCAGCATGGCGCGCACGCGGCCATAGGTTGAACCTGCCAGCACGACATCGCCGCGCTTCAAGGTGCCCGACTGAACCAGGATGGTTGCCACCGGGCCGCGGCCCTTGTCCAGCTTGGCTTCAATCACCAAGCCCTTGGCCATTGAACCGACCGGTGCCATCAGCTCCAGCACTTCGGCCTGCAGCAGCACTTGCTCCAACAGCGCGTCGACGCCAGCACCGGTCTTGGCCGAGACGGCCACGAACGGCGTGTCGCCGCCGAACTCTTCAGGCACGACGCCTTCGGCCACCAGTTCGCCCTTCAGGCGTTCCAGATTGATGCCGGGCTTGTCCATCTTGTTCATCGCGACCACCAGTGGCACGCCGGCCGCCTTGGCGTGGGCGATAGCTTCCTTGGTCTGCGGCATCACGCCGTCGTCCGCCGCCACCACCAGGATGACGATGTCAGTGGCCGTGGCACCGCGCGCACGCATGGCGGTAAACGCCGCGTGGCCCGGGGTGTCGAGGAAGGTGATCATGCCGCGCTGGGTTTCGACGTGATAAGCGCCGATGTGCTGCGTGATGCCGCCCGCTTCGCCGGCCGCCACCCGCGAGGTGCGGATGTAGTCAAGCAGCGAGGTTTTGCCGTGGTCGACGTGACCCATGACGGTGACCACCGGCGCACGTGACAGTGACTCGTGCTTCTGCTCGGAAACCGTGCCCTCTTCTTCCAGGAACGCGTCCGGGTCGTCGAGCTTGGCGGCAAAGGCCTTGTGGCCCATTTCCTCGACCAGAATCATCGCCGTCTCTTGATCGAGCTGCTGATTGATCGTGACCATCTGGCCCAGCTTCATCAGTTGCTTGATGACCTCGGACGCCTTGATGGACATCTTGTGGGCCAGGTCGGCGACCGAAATGGTTTCGGGCACATGGACTTCTTGAACCTGCATTTCGGCGGGAGCGACGAAGTTGGACGACATGCCGCCACGGTCATCACCGCGGCCACCACGACGACCACCGGCGCCACCGCGGCTCGGCGCACGCCAGCCACCAGCCGTCGGACGGGCACCGCCCGGCGCAGGTGTGGCACCCGGCTTCACGCCGCCGCGCTTCTTGGCGTCATCGGCCCAACTGCTCGACAGTTTCTCGGACTTGACGGACTTTTTGTCGCCCGGCTTGGCCGCAGCACCGGCCGCAGCCGTGGTGCCAGGCGCACCCGGCACGCCAGGCTTCTTGTGGATCGTGCCCTTGATGCCTTCTTTCGGTGCCTCGACCGGCTTGGGCTCTTCCTTCTTGGCGATCATGACCTTTTTAGGGGCATTCATCATCGCGCGGATGGCAGCGGCCTCGGCCTCGGCCGCCTTGCGACGGCGCTCAAGGTCGACCTTCTTCTGGTTTTCTTCGACGCTGACGTCCACCGCCTTGACCACGCGCAGCGCGGGCTTGGCAGCTTCGACAGGAAGCGCAGCGCCAGCAGCCACCGCGACCGGCGCAACAACCACCGGCGCAGGCACTTCAACCGCTGCGACCACCGCAGCTACAGCAGGCACGGCAGGCGCCGGTGCCACAACGGCAGGTGCGCGCTTGGCGGCCGAAGCCTTGTTGATGGCAGCCGCCTCTTTGGCAGCCGACTCAGCCGTTTGGCGGGGCTTGGCGGCAGATTTGGCGGCCGACTTCGCAAGCTCGGCGGCGGCAGCAGTCGCCAGTTCAGCGGCTTCCGACGCGCGGGCTTCAGCGGCGATTTTTTCCTGGCGACGCGCTTCTTCGGCTTCGCGGGCGATCCGCTCGGCCACTTCACGTTCGCGCATCTTCACCGCCAAGGCTTCTTCCTCGCGGCGCAAGGTTTCGGCATTGGCTTGGGCCTCGACCTCGCGGCGCTGCAGATCAGCTTCTTCGGCAGCAGCGGAGGCTTCATCGCCAGGTGCCGCGTCATCCATCTTGACGAAGGTGCGCTTCTTGCGCACTTCAACCTGGATCGTGCGGTTCTTGCCGCTCGAATCGGCCTGCTTGATCTCGCTGGTGGACTTGCGCACCAGGGTGATCTTCTTGCGGTCGGCACCAGCCGTTCCGTGCGAGGTGCGCAGGTAATCGAGCAGACGTTCTTTGTCGGCTTCGTTGAGCGCGTCATCAGACGACGCCTTCTTAACGCCGGCAGCATCGAGCTGCTCAAGCAGTGCGCTTGCAGGCCGTTGAAGCTCTGCGGCGAACTGGGCGACGGTAGTCACAGCCATTGTTGAATCCTTAACTTATGCGTTCGGTGCGGGCGATGGAGGGTGTCGTGCTTGATCTTGCGGATCAAGTCGTGAACCAGTGCTCGCGCGCCTTCATGATCATGGCGCGGGCCAGCGCTTCATCCATCCCTGACAGCTCGACGAGTTCGTCCACCGCCAAGTCGGCCAGGTCATCCCGGGTGTTGATATTGCCGGCCGAAAGCTTGGCGATCAACTCGGGCGTCACGCCCTCGACATCGCGCAGGTCTTGGGACACTTCCTCGACCTTTTCTTCCTTGGCAATTTCCATCGTCAGCAGCGCATCCTTAGCCCGGGTGCGCAATTCGTTGACAGTGTCTTCGTCAAAGGCCTCAACCTCCAACATTTCCTGCATCGGCACGTAGGCCACTTCTTCCAAACTGGTGAAGCCTTCGGCGATCAGGATGTCAGCCACCTCGGCATCGACATCAAGCTTCTCGATGAAGAGCTTGCGCACCGATTCGCTTTCGATCTCATGCTTGGCAGCCGATTCTTCGGCCGACATGATGTTGATGCGCCAGCCGGTCAGCTCAGACGCCAGCCGCACGTTTTGGCCGCCACGGCCGATGGCGATGGCGAGGTTTTCCTCGTCGACCACCACATCCATCGCGTGACGCTCTTCGTCCACCACGATCGATTGCACATTGGCCGGGGCCAGCGCGCCGATGACGAACTGCGCCGGGTCTTCCGACCACAGCACGATGTCGACCCGCTCGCCGGCCAGCTCGTTGGTCACACCGTTGACGCGCGAACCGCGCACGCCGACGCAGGTGCCGATCGGATCGACCCGCTTGTCATGCGACAGCACGGCCAGCTTGGCGCGCGAACCGGCGTCACGCGCACAGCTCTTGACTTCCAGCAGGCCCTGCTCGATCTCGGGTACTTCTTGCGCGAACAGCTCTTTCATGAAGTCGCCATGCGAGCGCGACAACATGATTTGCGGACCACGCTGCGTGGTGTCGATGCCCATGATGACGGCCCGCACCCGGTCGCCCGTACGCAGGTTTTCCTTGGGGATCATTTCGCTGCGCTTCAGGCGGCCTTCGACCCGGCCCGACTCGGCAATGATGTCGCCCTTGTCGAGGCGCTTGACCGTGCCGATGAAGATCTTTTCGCCGCGTGACAGGAAGTCGTTGAGCAACTGTTCACGCTCGGCATCGCGAATCTTTTGCAAGATGACCTGCTTGGCAGCCTGCGCGCCGATCCGGCCGATGGGCACCGATTCAACGGGCTCTTCGATGTGGTCTTCCACCTCGATATCGGCGATCTGTTCTTGCGCTTCAAACAGCAAGATTTCAGCATCCGCGTTTTGCAAGCCAGCCTCGTTCGGGACGACATGCCAGCGGCGGAAAGTTTCGTACTCGCCGGAGTCGCGATCAACCGAGACGCGGATATCGGCCTCGCCGCCATACAACTTCTTGGTGGCCGAGGCCAGTGCAGCTTCCACCGCACCGAACACGACATCCAGTTCCACGCTTTTTTCGCGCGAAATCGCATCCACCAACATCAACAGTTCGCGGTTCATTGATCAGGGCCTCCGTCTTGTTTGTCATCAACGCTCACAGCGTCTTCTGTGTCTTTCACCACCTTGCCGGCCTTTTTAGCCGGTCCGGGCTTGACGCCGCGACCCTTGAAATTGACCACCGGCACCAAGCGTGCTTCGCGGACCTCTTCAAGGGAAAAATCTAATGCCTGCTCGGCCGTGCCGTCATCGAACACGACACGCCAAGCTTCGCCTGTCTTTTGGTCGCCAGCGGTTTGCTCAGGCTGGGCCGACAACAGGCCTTGGTACTTCTTGCGGCCCTGGAACGGTATGCGCAAGGTGATCTCGACTTGCTCACCCACAAAGCGGGCGTAATCAGCCGCCTTCTTCAGGGGCCGGTTCAGGCCTGGTGACGAGACCTCAAGCCGCTCGTAAGCGCAGCCTTCCACCTCAAGCAAGAACTGCAACTGCCGCGTCACACGCTCGCAGTCTTCAACATTGATCAACTCGCCGGCCGCCGATTGCTCAGGCAACTTGTCGATGTACACGCACAGCAATCCCGCCGGGCTGCGTTCGCAGTCCACAAGGTCGTAACCCAAGCCGGTCACGGTTTTTTCAACAGCTTCTTGCCAATTCATGCGGTAAGGGTTTTCAACAGTGCGAGCGCGGTTATCAATGTGATTCAAGCAAAAAAAAGGGGGCTGGAAGAATCCGCCCACCTAGGTCAGGTCAGTCAGCCGCTCCATACACGCCGTTGAGGGCTAAGGCTCTGCAGTAGATCCCATGCCACTCTCTCAGGTGTTTCAGCGAAGGCCGGATTGTACTATGCAAGCACCTTGCGAACAAGCTGATCGCTCGTATTGAGCCATTCGCATGCCAGAATTAAAGGCTTAGCTCATCACAAGGGGACAGCAGCATGGGATTTCTCACCGGCAAGCGTTTGCTCATCACGGGCGTAATTTCGAACCGCTCAATCGCCTACGGTATCGCCCGCGCCTGCCATCGCGAAGGTGCTGAGTTGGCCTTCAGCTACCAAGGCGCCCGCTTCAAGGACCGCATCACCGAATTCGCGGCCGAGTTTGGCTCAAACCTGGTGTTTGACTGCGATGTGTCCGACGACGCGCAAATGGAAGCGCTGTTCACAGATCTGGGCGCGGCTTGGCCCGAATTTGATGGCTTCGTCCATTCGATCGGTTTCGCCCCGCGCGACGCGATTGCGGGTGATTTTCTCGACGGCATGACGCGCGAAAACTTTCGCATCGCCCACGATATTTCGGCCTACAGCTTTCCGGCGATGGCCAAGCTGGCCGCCCCGCGCCTGCGCGCCGGATCATCGCTGCTGACCCTGAGCTACCTGGGTGCTGAGCGCTTTGTGCCCAACTACAACACCATGGGCTTGGCCAAGGCCTCGCTCGAAGCCAGCGTGCGCTATCTGGCCTACAACCTGGGTGCCAAGGGTGTGCGGGTGAACGGCATTTCGGCCGGGCCGATCAAGACCCTGGCCGCGTCGGGCATCAAGGATTTCGGCAAATTGCTGGGCCAATTCGCTGCCACCGCGCCGATCCGCCGCAATGTGACGATTGATGATGTGGGCAACACCGCCGCCTTCTTGTTCTCAGACTTGGCCGGCGGTATCAGCTCAGAAATCATCTATGTGGACGGCGGTTTCAGCCACGTGGCGATGGCGGGCGAGGCCTGAACCCATCACACAGGAATGACCAAGGGGCCCGAAGGCCCCTTTTTTTATGACTCGCTGGCGACGCAGTCGACGTAATAGCTCGACTTGCCGTCCTCGCCCTTGGTTTCAACCAGGCCGTGCACATCGGTCGCAAAACCAGGGAACTTGGCGTTGAACTCGCGGGTGAACTTCAGGTAGTCAACGATTTTCTTGTTGAAGCGCTCGCCGGGGATCAGCAGCGGGATACCCGGTGGGTACGGCGTCAGCAGCGCCGTAGTGATGCGGCCTTCCAACTCGTCAATGGGTACGCGTTCGGTGCGGCGCTGTGCGATATGGGCAAACGCGTCGCTGGGCTTCATCGCCGGGTGCAGGTCGGACAAATACATCTCGGTCGTCAGCCGGGCGATGTCACCCTTGGCATAGGTCTCGTGGATGCTCTGGCTCAATTCGCGCAAGCCCATGCGCTCGTAGCGCGGGTTGGCCGCGGCGAACTCCGGCAGGATGCGCCAGATCGGCGCGTTCTTGTCGTAGTCGTCCTTGAACTGCTGCAGCGCCGTCAACAAGGTGTTCCAGCGGCCCTTGGTGATGCCGATGGTGAACAGGATGAAGAAGGAATAGAGGCCGGTCTTTTCGACCACCACGCCATGCTCGGCCAGGAACTTGGTGACGATGGACGCTGGGATGCCGCTGTCGGCGAACTTGCCGCTCATGTCCATGCCGGGCGTGATGATGGTGGACTTGATCGGGTCCAGCATGTTGAAGCCGGCCGCGATCTTGCCGAAGCCGTGCCACTTCTCATTCGCCTTGAGCATCCAGTCGGACGGCTTGCCGTAGCCTTCTTCGGTCAGCTTGTCCGGCCCCCAGACCTTGAACCACCAATCCTTGCCGTATTCCTCGTCAACCTTGCGCATCGCGCGGCGGAAGTCCAGCGCCTCGGAGATGCTCTCTTCCACCAAGGCCGTGCCGCCGGGAGGCTCCATCATGGCTGCCGCCACATCGCAGCTGGCGATGATCGAGTATTGCGGGCTGGTCGAGGTGTGCATCAGGTAGGCCTCGTTGAACAAGTGCTTGTCCAACTTGACGTCCTGCGAATCCTGCACCAGGACCTGGGAGGCCTGGCTCAAGCCTGCCAGCAGCTTGTGCGTTGATTGGGTGGCATAGACCATCGCCGTTTTCGGGCGTGGGCGGTTCTTGCCCATCGAATGGAAGGCGCCGTAGAAGGTGTGGAAGGCGGCGTGCGGCAGCCAGGCTTCGTCGAAGTGCAGCGTGTCGATCCAGCCGTCCAGCTTCTTCTTGATCGTCTCGGTGTTGTAGAGCACGCCGTCGTAGGTGGACTGCGTCAAGGTCATGATGCGCGGCTTGACGGTCTTGGGGTCGACACCGGCCAGCAAGGGGTTGGCGGCGATCTTCTTGCGAATGGTGGCGGGCGAAAACTCGGTCTCGGGGATCGGGCCGATGATGCCGTAATGGTTTCGCGTCGGCGTCATGAAGACTGGCACTGCGCCGGTCATGATGATGGCGTGCAGGATCGATTTGTGGCAGTTGCGGTCGACCACGACCACGTCGTTCGGCGCCACCGTGTGGTGCCAGACCATCTTGTTCGACGTGCTGGTGCCGTTGGTGACGAAGAAGCAGTGGTCGGCGTTGAAGATGCGCGCGGCATTCTTCTCGCTGGCTGCCACCGGGCCGGTGTGGTCAAGCAACTGGCCGAGTTCTTCAACCGCATTGCAGACGTCGGCGCGCAGCATGTTCTCGCCAAAGAACTGGTGGAACATCTGGCCGACCGGGCTCTTCAAAAATGCCACGCCGCCGGAGTGGCCGGGGCAGTGCCAAGAGTAAGAACCGTCTTGGGCATAGTCCATCAGCGCCTTGAAGAACGGCGGCGCCAGGCCGTCGAGATAGCTCTTGGCCTCGCGGATGATGTGGCGGGCCACAAACTCCGGCGTGTCCTCGAACATGTGAATGAAGCCGTGCAGCTCACGCAGGATGTCGTTGGGCAGGTGCTGCGAGGTGCGCGTCTCGCCGTAGATGTAGATCGGGATGTCGGCGTTCTTGAAGCGGATTTCTTCAATGAACTTGCGCAAGCTCAGCACGGCCGGGTCCAGTTCCGGGCCAGGCGTGAACTCGTTGTCGTCGATCGACAGGATGAAAGCGCTGGCGCGGCTTTGCTGCTGAGCAAACTGGCTCAGATCGCCGTAGCTGGTGGCACCCAGCACCTCGAAGCCCTCTTTTTCGATGGCCTCGGCCAGGGCACGGATACCCAAACCCGAGGTGTTCTCGGAGCGGTAGTCCTCGTCGATGATGACGATGGGGAAACGAAAGCGGAGCATCGGCGGGTGCCTCCAAGGGCAAAGAACTGAAAACGCGAAAGGCGCGAAGTGTAGGGCACCCTCGTTAACCCAGGTAGCCGCCCTACACTGCTTGAGCATCATCGGTCAGGAGATTGACATGGACATGAATCACGCCACCGTCTGGTGGATTGCCGCCGGCGCCTTGGTCGCCATCGAATTGGCCACCGGCACGATTTATCTGCTGATGCTGGCCCTGGGGGCCGTGGCCGCCGCTTTGGCCGCGCATCTGGGCGCAGACAGACCGGCTCAGATGGTCGCAGCTGCCGCCGTCGGTGGTGCGGCAGTGTTGATTTGGCACCGCATCCGCGATAGAACCGCCGCCAAATTGCCGGCCGAAGAGAACCCGGACGTCAACATGGACATCGGCCAGCCGGTGCATGTGGATGCCTGGGCAGCGGACGGATCGACCACGATCAAATATCGCGGGGCCGCCTGGCAGGCGCGCTTCAAAGGAAACGGCAACCCAGCGGCAGGCCGCTATGTCATCCGCGCCATCGAGGGTAGCTGCCTGCTGCTCGACGTCTGATCAACATCATCAAATCAACAACAAGGGAAACATCAACGCCATGGAAATTGCACTGCTGCTGCTGGTCATCGCCGTCATCTTCGTCGTCAGCTCGATCAAGATCGTGCCGCAACAAAACGCCTGGGTGATCGAGCGCCTGGGCAAGTACCACGCCACCTTGACGCCGGGGCTGAACTTTCT
>JBBQKT010000112.1:0-9925 GCA_038327205.1 Burkholderiales bacterium
AGCTGATGCAGATTGGCCAGCGCTGTTGCCAGCGCGACTGAGCCCATCAACCCCTGAAGCGCACACTGCAGCGGCTGCCGGCCGGGATGCGATTGCCGGGGTTGGGCATCTGCAGGCGAACGCCGAAGGTGCCGCTGGCCGCATCGATCACCCGGTCCACCACCACCACCCGGGCCGTCTGCACGCCGCCGCCGTGGGCCAGGTTGACCCGCCCGGTCATGCCCACCCGAATCGAGCCGAATTGCTCGGCAGGCACGATGAGCTCCACATTCAGCGGGTCGAGTTGCGCGAGCTTGAAGACCACCGATTTCTCGGCCCTGATCAGATCGCCGGCGACCAATCGCCGCTCCACCACCACGCCGTCGATCGGGCTGATGATGGAGCGCAGCTTCAGATTCTCCTCGTCCCGCTTCAGCTCCTCTTCATGGATGCGGGTCTCGGTTTCCATTTCATCTTTTTCCTGCGCGGAGATCAGCTGCTTAGCGAACAGGCTTTCGTTGCGCAGGGTCTTGCGCCGGCCGAATTCGATCCGCGCTTGCGACAGCGATACCGCCGCCGCCTCGACGCCCGATTGCAGCTGCGCAAGCAACTGTCCCTTGCTGATGTTGTCACCTCGGTCGACATTGACCAGCTTGATGACACCGTCCACCGGGCTGCCCACATTGACCACCACCGAGGGCTCCAGCAGGCAGTCGGTGCCGCCGCCCCGGGCCGCGCTGGGCGGTGCGTCGATCAAGGGCGGTATCGGCGCGGCCGGACGGGCCTGACCGGTGGCATAAAGCGGCAGACCGACGGCCAACAGGCAGGCCAGACCGCGCAAGCAACTGAATTGCATCGATGTTTTTTTCTTCATTCAGGACGCCCCGAAAATGCCAGCAGTCGGCTGGCGTGTTGATCTTGCTTGAGTAAACCCTTGCGCACGCGCGAATGCATGCGCTCGGTGCGGCGCTGCGACCAGCGGATCAAGGTCGATCCGAGCCAGGCCGCCCCACCGGCACTCAAAACGCCCATCAGGCTGGCCATGCCCCGCACGAGGCCTTGGCCCTGACCCACCATGATGCTGTCTTCGATGCTGAGGATTGACTCGAAGCACCCCGGGTCGCCCTGCCGGGCGCAGCGCCCTGCGAGCTGTCGGTCGATGCGCTTGGAATCATGCCGTTCGGTCAGGATGACATGCAGGCCGCCCAGGGACACCGCCTCAGCGGGCAACTTGATGTCGGTGCCGCGGCCGGCCATATTGGTGGCAATCGTGATGCAGCCCGGCTCGCCCGCCACGGCGACGATGGCCGCCTCCTCGCTGTCTTGCTTGGCGTTCAACACCCGGTGCGGCAGGCCCAGGTCGTGCAGCAATTGGCTGGCCTGCTCGGAGGCCGCCACCGAATGGGTGCCCAGCAGCAGCGGCCGCCCGCTGGCATGGACCTCGGCCACGCGGGCGGCGATGCGCGCCCACTTCTGCGGCATGCTTGCGAACACCTGCTCCTTGATCAGCACCCGTTGGTTGGGCCGGTTGGTCGGCAGCTTCACCACCGGCAGGTCATAGACCATGCCCAGCTCGCCCGCCACTTCCTTGGCCGTGCCGGTCATGCCGGCCAGATGCAGGTAACGGCGAAAAAAACGCTGGTAGCTGATACGCGCAAGCGGCTCCTTCTGTGCGGTGATCGTGCAAGCTTCCTTGGCCTCGATCAACTGATGCAGGCCGCGCTCCCAGCTGCGGTCGGCCATCACGCGGCCGGTGTACTCATCGACGATCTGGATCTTGTCGTCGCGCACCAGATAGTGCTCGTCCAGATGGAACAGGTGCAGCGCCGCCAGCGCCTGGGTGATCAATTCCTCGCGGCGCATGAAGCCGGTCCACACGCCGCCCAGCTCGGCACAGAGCAGCTCCAGCCGGGCGCGGCCACGGTCGGTCAGGCTGGCCTTGCGTTGCGCCAGATCGGTGGTGAAGTCGATCTCCTCCACCAGTTGCCGGCCCAGGGCAATGCCCTGCAAGGCCACCGTTTCCTCATCGCCCGTGTCGGCCGGCGCGGAGATGATCAAGGGGGTGCGCGCTTCGTCCACCAGCACGCTGTCGGCCTCGTCGACGATGGCAAAGCTCAGGCCGCGCATCAGCAGGCGGCTGGTTCTGGACCGATTACCGCCCAACTTTTCCAGCCGCATGCGCAGGCTGCTGGCATGGCTGCCCAGCACGAGGCGGTCGCGCAGATAGTCGAACACGATGGTCTTGTTGGTCGCATAAGCCACATGGCAGGCGTAGGCCGCCCGACGCTGCATTGGCTCCTGCTCTTCGGTCGCCACACCGACGCTCAGGCCCAGCGCTTCGTAGAGCGGGCGCATTTGCTCGGCATCGCGGGTGACCAAGTAATCGTTGACGGTGATCACATGCACCGGCACGCCGGCCAGCGCGGCGGTGCAGGCCGGCAGGGTCGCCGTCAGCGTCTTGCCTTCGCCGGTCTCCATCTCGGCCACCATGCCCTGCAACAGCACCCAGCCACCTTGCAACTGCACATCGAAATGGCGCATGCCCACGGTCAACTCAGCGGCCCGGCAGACCAGCGCAAAGGCCTGAGCCACCGTCTCCAGCTGGTAGCCGCCCTGGCGCAGCAGCTGCCCGATGTCGCGCGCACGTTCGCGCAGAGCTGGCAGCTCGACCTCGCTCAAGGCCGCTTCATGGGCGCGCGTTCGCGCCACGATGCCGCTGCGCAAAGCGCCCAGCGCCCGCAGCCTGCGTGAGGTGCCGCCCCGGATGCGCTCGTTCACCTCCTCAAGCCAGCCCTGCGGCAAGGCATCGATGCGCTCCGGGTAGAGCGGTCGCACCAGCGACAGGGGCGATGACGCGGCGCGGGACTTAAACATTGAAGCGCTTCAGCAACAGGCCGCGCAGGGCCCGGTACCACTGGGCGGCCAGCGGCTCGGGCTGGCGTTCGAATTTGGCATAGATCCGGCTGCCGATGCTCAGGTGCGGCTGCGCGGAGGCGGGCAGTTCCAACTCGAAGATGAACAGCGAGTTGGAGGCTTTGACGTCACCGGGCCGGCCGGCATCATGGCCCGAACCGGCGTCCAGGGTGAGCTCGCCGCCGCCCTGCGCGCTGAGTGCGAGGTTGGGCAGTTGGTGGGTGGCTGCAGGCACGGCACGCCGCACCAGCGCCGGGATCACGTCCTCAATCCGCTCGACGCGGCGCAACTCGACCCGGCGCGTCATCTGCCGCACCAGATCCACCTCGTTCTGCGGCACCACCACCTGCACCGCCAGGTTCGCCGCATCGAGCGAATAGCCGATCACATCGCCGCGCCGCACAAAGCGGCCGGGCATGTCGGCCTGCTCGGGCATGACGAAAATGCCGTTGCTCGGGCTGCGGATCTCCAGTTCGCGGACACGGCTACGGGCATTGGCAAGCCGCGCGCTGATGTGGGCGATCTCGTCCTTGATGATGTTCATCTGCACCCGGTCCGTGCTCAGCGCCGCGAAGCGCGCGTATTGCTCCTTCAACTGTGCTTCCAGCACCGCCACCCTGGACAACAGCTCGGGATCCTCCATCACCACCAGCAACTCCCCCCGTTTTACCGGTTGGTTGGCCCGGGGCAAGACGCGGGTGATGAAACCATCGGTCGCCGCGCGGATCTGCGCGTTCTGCGCCACCACGGCCACGCCCTCGGTGCGGGTCCAGGACGGCGCCGGCCACCAGCCCACAATGGCCACCAGCATCGCAAGCACGAGGCCGGTGGTCAGCAGTGCCTGACGGCGGTGGCCTTGCAGCTCGTTCGAGCGCGTCAGATAGACCAGCTTCTTGGCCACCGGTTGTATCAACATGCCGAACAGCGACCAAATTGCAAGCAGCACGCCGATGACGAAATACTGCTGCGCCACCAGCAGCGCGATGCCCACCATCACCACCATGCGGTAGACGAAGGACGCGATCGAAAAGAACACGAACCACGGCCGCTCACCCGGGGCCATCTCACCGGCCAGCGCCGTCTTGACGCCGAAGACATGGCGCTTGACCAAGTAGCCCAGGTAGTTGTTGGCGCGCTGCCCGAGGTTGGGTATCTCCAGCGCATCGGACAGGATGTAATAACCGTCGAAGCGCAGCAGCGGGTTGGCATTGAAGACCAGGGTCGAGATGCCCGCCACGATCAGCACGTTGTAAGCCATTGCGCGCAGCAGGCCGGGCTCCACATTGACCCAGACGAACATGGCCAATGCGGCCAGCAGCAGCTCGCTCAACATGCCGGCCGCACCCACCAGCATGCGTGCGCGCTTGCTCCTGAAGGCCAGCGATGACGATGCATCGACATAGGGCACCGGCATGAAGACCAGCAGCATCAGACCCATCTCATGCACCTCGCCGCCACGCGCCTTGACCGCCAGCGCATGGCCGAACTCGTGCACGATCTTGGCCACCGGGAACACCAGGCCGATCAGCAGCAGGTTATCGGCCGCCAGCAGCCGGTCGCTGATGCCGCGGGTCAACTCGTCCCAATGGCTGGCACCCAGGGTCAGGGCCCAGCCAACAATCAGCAGCCAGATCAGCGCGCCCAGCCAGCCGAACATCCAGCCGGTGACCGGATTGACCCAGCGCAGGAATCGCTCGGGATCCAGCAGCGGGATGCGCAGCGCCAGCGGATTCATCACGTACTGCTTGAGCTTGCTGCGCTGGTGCTGGAGCTTGCGCTCGTGCAGCTCTTCAATGTCAGGCGCTGCATCGGTCTGCAGCACATCGGCCCGGTGCAAGGAAGCCAGCACCTGGATGACTTCATCTTGCGTCGGTGCGTCATCGCCCAGGCGTGTGCAGGCCAGGGTCCAGATTTCGCGCAAGCTGCGCCGGCCGTCCATCAGCCCGATGACCAGATTGGCGACCGGCGAAAAGCGGTGGAACCGACCGCTCGAACGGTCTTGCAGCACATACCAGACGGCACCGCGGTAGAGGTGGCGATGGATCAGCGCGTGGCTGCGCAGGCGCGGCCGCACATGGGCCACCCGGTACCACGAGGCGCTGAACAGCGACTCGCTCACGGCAGGTAATTCCAGAGCAGCAGCCGGGCCCAGTTGACCAGACGATGGGTCCAGATCCAGAGCAGGCGCCGCTCATCGATCTCGATCTTGCCCACGCCCTCCATGCCGGGGCGCAGCCGATCTCCGGCGCCGTCCATCTTCGCCTCGACCCGAAAATAGTTGCGTCCCTCGCGCGCCGTCGTGACCGAGGTGATGTTGGACACGGTGAAGGGCAGCGGCTCATCGGCAATGGCTGACAGCAACAGCCGCCCCTTCTGCCCGACAGCGATTTCGGCGATGTCCCGCTCGTCGATCTCGACGATCACGCGGTAGGCATCCAGCGGGGTGATCTCGAACAACACATCGCCGCGTCGCACCGCTGAACCCAGCGATTGCGACAGGTCGCCCTTGACGATGATGCCGTCGAACGGCGCTTTCACGGCCGCGCGGGTCAGTTGCTCGTCGAGCAGACTGACTTGGGCGCGCGCCTGCTCATAAAGCGCCTGCACGATCTGCGCCTTAGCCCGGTCGCGGTTGGCCACCGCCTCCTGGTGTTGCTTGACGTACTGCGCCTGCTGGCTGGACCACTTCAGGCGCTCCAACTGCAGATCGCGCTGGTCCAAGGTGGCCAGCACGGCACCGGTGCGCGTCACATCGCCGGCGCGCGCCTCGGCCGTGGCCACGAAGCCGTCGAAGGGCGCGGCGACGCTGCGCCGGATCGCCCCTTCCAGCGTGGCCGGTGCGCTGACCTTGTAATCAGCCCGGGCGACGCTGAAAAACAGCCCGGCGGCGGCGAGCAACAACAGGGCAAGCTTGCGTTTGACATGGCGCGGGCCGAGCAGTCGACGGACCTGCTCCGCCAGCGCATCCCAGGCATGCCGTGCCAGGCCCCGCTCGTTGAGCTTCTTGACTGCCAGAATGCGGCCTGAAACCGCCGCCACCGCCTGACAGAGGTCGATCTCGGACTGTGTGAATGGCAGGTTCGCCGGCCGCTCGAAAGTCAGGGCGCCGGAGAAGCGCTCGCCGCCCATCAAGGGCACGGTCAACACGCTGCCACTGCCATGCTCGCTCGCCAGCAGCCGGTGCTCGCGCTCGACCAGGATCTCATCGCCCGGCTGGGGGGGGTAACGGATCAAGGCCTTCTGGTCGATCGCCTCATCCATCGCCGCGCCGATGGCCTGGATCATGTTGCTGCGCTTGGCGGTCTGCGCGCTGTGCGACAGGGCCACCGTCTGCGCATGACCGCGCCGCACGACACCCAGGCTCACCCGGTCGCAGTCCAGCCGCGTGGCCAGCTCGGTAACCAAGCTGCGGCAGGCGGCTTCGTAGCCGTCTTCCTCCAGCACGGCAGCCATCTGGTCGAGCACCGCCATCAGCCGCTGTTCGGTGCTCAGCGAATCCAGCTGCGACTGCCGCTGGATGTAGGCCGCCACCCAGGCCGAACCCCAACGCAGGCCCAGCAGCACCGCATCGGCCCGCTGCCGGTCGATGGCGTTGACTTCGAAAGCCAGCACGCCGTGCAAATGGCCGTCAATCTCGAGCGGCAGTGCCAGGCTCAACGACGGCGGGTTGGACAGCTCGACCACGACGGCCCGGCGCTCGGCCAGCGCCTGTTCGGCAACATCGACCAGGCGAGGTGCGCCGCCCTGCGGGTCCGGCCAGAAGGCCATGGGCGCGAAAGGCCCGACATCGGGCGGCCCCAGCACCAGGGCCGCGCTCAAGGCGCCCGGCGTCGACTCGCACTGATAGGCGAGCCAGGCTGCGAAATAACGTTCGGGCGCAGCAGGTTGCGCCAGTTCAGCCCAGACCGGCAGATCCGAATCCAGATTGGCGCGCTCGGCGCGGCTGAGCATATTCACAAGAGCCTAGGTTTCCAAATCAAAGCGACCAGCATTCGAAAAAACAGCGCGCCACGAATGCAGCGCGCTGTGAGATTGTGGCTGTCAGTATCAGACCTTCAGCTCGCCATAGCGGTTCTCGTATTCCTTGATGCCCTGACCCAGCAAGGTGAGCAGGCGCTTGGCCGCAAACGGGTTCAACACGATGCGCTCCGACAACAGCACCGTGACCTCCTGCTGGCCCCCTTGCCAAGCCTGGTTGGTGCCGAACAGCAGCATGATTTCTTCGCGTGTGCCCATCACATTGCAGACATTGGCGTAGGACGTGCTCATCTTCGAGTCGTCCCACACCACCTTGGGCGTTGCCTCGACCCGCGCTGCCGGCTTCACGTCGATGTTTTCGCCGTTGCTGCCGCTGCTCTTTTTGTCCATGTTCAGATTTCCTTTGAGGCTGAGTTCCCGGCCCGATGAGCCGAAAGGATGCTACCAGTGGATCTTTGAAGGCTTGCCCTTGGCGACCTTGCCTTCGTCTTCGCGGCGCTCGGCCAGCAACTGCGCGGCCACCGGTCCGGAGAACCAACGCTGAGTCACTGAATCCAAGGCGGCTCGGCTCAGATTTGCCTGGCCGGCACCGGGTCGCCCCTGCATCTCTTCGCGGTCCAGCAGACGGCGCTTGCCGGCGACCATGGCCACAGCAGCCAGGACCGGCAGTACGACGGGCTCCTCGGTGGCCATCTCGGCGTCCGCGTCGGCGTCGGGATCCACTGCGGCATCAACCGGGGCCTGAACTTCCGGCCGGTTCAAAACGCGCGGCTTCTTGCTTACCTCGGGCTTCGGCGGCGTGGCTTCGCCATCCTGTTCGCCATCCTGTTCGCCGACCTGCGTGGCCTTGGGCAACTTGGCAGCTTCCGCTGGCGCTTCCGGCGCGTCCAGAACCGGCAAATCGGCTGATGTCGGCTCCTCGCTGACCACGTCGCTGTTGAAGAAACGCTGGAAGACGCTGGCACTCAACAAAGCCGAATCAGCAGCGTTCGCCTCATCGAGCGCCTTGGCCAGCCACTGCGACAAGGTGACGCCGCCCGTCGACGATTGATCGCTCGAAGGCTCGGCAACGGTCGCACGCGTCAGACCCAAACCGGCACCGGCATTGGTGGCCATGTCGGTGTCGACCTGCTCCGCCAGACCGTTGAGCAGCTTGATCGACGCGTTGCCACCGAGCAGCAGGTCTTCGGACGGCACACCGCGCATCACGTCGCGCCCGATGCCACCGATGAGGATGTCCATGCCGGCCCCGCCGTCGAGTTCATCATCCCCGCCCAGGCTCAAGTCAATGGACAGGATGCTGACACGCGACCCGCCTTCGGTGAAGCTGATGCGCCCGCCATCGCCAAGCAGAATGTCATTGCCGCCCATGCCGAACAGCCGATCATTGCCGGCGCCGCCGGCCGCGATGTCATCACCGTCGCCCAGGCTGATGCTGTCATTGCCGCCCAGCAGTGGATCGCCCGTCGTGAAGCTCAGCAGCGCGCCGTTCGCGTCGAACACCAGCTCGCCACTGTCGCCCAGCACGATGTCGGCACCGCTGCCCGTGACGACCGAGTCGCTGCCAGCCCCGGCGATGACGATATTGCGCCCATCTCCGAGATCCATCTGGTCATCACCGGCGGTAGCGCTTTGCGTGTCGGTGCCGCGCAGCCGTGTGGCCACGCCATTGGTGAAGGTGATGATGCCGTTGTCGCCGAAGGCCAGGTCTTCGCCCGCGCCGGTGACGATCACGTCAGCGCCGAAGCCGCCGATCACGATGTTGCGGCCCTCGCCCGCGTTGATCACGTCAGCGCCGCCGCTCAGGTCGAGGTCCGTACCGCCGGCGGTCCAGGTCACCTGGCTCGCGATGGTCAACCAGCTCGCGCCAGTTGGGTCCATGTCGATAAAGCCGTTGTCGCCGAGGATCAGGTCGCGCCCGGCGCCGGTGGTGATGACATCGCCACCAATGCCGCCAATGATGATGTTGTCGCCGTCGCCGGTCAGGATGACATCGGCACCGCCGGTAGCAGCCGACACGTCGGTCGTCCGGTAGCGCAGGGCCAGCCCCGCGTCGTTGTAGTCGATCTGGCCGTTGTCGCCGAAAACCACATGCAGCCCAGTGCCGACGGTGACGCGGTCTTGACCCGAGCCGGCAATGACCAGCTTGGTGCCGTCCCCCGCCGTGATGGTGTCGTTGCCGCCGTTGACCGCCGCGTCAAACGCCTCTGCCGCTGGCCGCGCGGCCCGTCCCGCCGCAGCGGCCTGCACCGTGGCGCCCGGCGCGAGCAGTGTCGAGCTGACTTTCACAAACAAGGTGCCAGCGGCATTCATCTGAATGACGCCGTTGTCGCCCAGGATGGTGCCCTGGCCGCTGCCGGTGGTGATGCTGTCGCCGCCCATGCCGCCGAACACGGTGGCGTCGCCGTTGCCCACGGTGATGGTGTCGGAATCACCGGTCGCAGCCATCTGGTCGGTCGTCGCGTAACGGGTGGCCAGGCCGGCGGCGTTGTAGTCGAACCGGGCGTTGTCGCCGGCCACCACATGCTTGCCTGTGCCGGCCGTGATGCTGTCCGCCCCGAAGCCGCCGATGACGGTCTTGTCGCCGTCGCCGAGCAGGACCGTGTCGTTGCCGCCGAGGTCGTTGAGCGTCGAGCTGATCTGGAGGAACAGGGTGCCTGTCGTGTTGCGCTGGATGACCCCGTTGTCGCCCAGGATCGTGCCCTGGCCGCTGCCTGTCGTGATCGTGTCGCCGCCCATGCCGCCAAGCACGGTGGCGTCGCCGCTGCCCAGGGTGATGGTGTCGGCGTCGCCGGTGGCGGCCACTGCGTCCGTCGTCGCGTAGCGGGTGGCCAAGCCGGCGGCGTTGTAGTCGAACTGCGCGTTGTCGCCGGCCACCACATGCTTGCCTGTGCGGGCCGTGATGCTGTCCGCCCCGAAGCCGCCGATGACGGTCTTGTCGCCGTCACCCAGCGTGATCGTGTCGTTGCCGCCCAGCGCCTGGTCGGTCGATTGGATCTGCGCCAGCACGCCGGCCACCGACCAGTCAATCTGGCCGTTGTCGCCCAGGATCAGG
>JBBQKT010000113.1:0-9819 GCA_038327205.1 Burkholderiales bacterium
CATGAATTTTGCGCAGGAGAAGAACGGCGCTTCACGTTTTACCGGCATCGGGCTGGTGATCTTGATTCACATCGTGATCGTCTATGCAATTGCAAGCGGTTTGGCTCGCAAGGCCGTTGAAGCCATCAAGGGCCCGATTGAAACCAAGGTGATTGAAGAGAAGGTCAAGCCGCCACCGCCGCCTGACAAGGTGATCCCGCCGCCACCTGACCTCAAAGCGCCGCCGCCGCCTTACGTGCCGCCGCCTGAGTTCACGGTCACCGCACCAGCACCCCCTGCGGTGATGGCTGCACCAACGACCTCGGTGCCTCCCACCACGACCACAGTTGCTGCAACGCCAGCACCGGCACCGCCGGCGCCCGCACCGGTCGCCGCCAAGCCGACCAAAATCACGGCCGGTATGGTGTGCACCAAAATGGGCAAGCCTGAGATGCCGTCGGTCAGTTGGAGCGGTGAAGCGCTTTACAAAGTCGTTGCAACGGTCAAGTCCGGTCGGGTCGCTTCAATTGAAGTTACCTCATTGCGCAGCGGCGTCGACCGCAAGGCGCAGCGTGCCTTGATCGGCGCTATTGAAACGACCCTCAAGGAATCGTACGAGTGCCCGGGCGATCACGTCTTCGAGCAGGAATTCCAGTTCAAGCTTGAGTAATTTTCTTACATGGGACAAGCATTCACCGTGCTGCCCATCTTTCCAACCCAATTCCGATTTCTTTCGCAGGAGCTGACTCCATGATTTCTCGTATTTCCGGCTTGTTTGCCGCCATTGCTTTTGCTGCGGCTTTGACTTTGTCACCCGCCCATGCTCAAGACCAAAAACCTGCAGACGCAGCTTCGGCCGTTGTTGAAGCACCGGCCGCCGTGGTCGCCGCTGCACCCGTCGCCGCCAAGGAAGACAACCCCTACGGCCTGATGGCCATGATTAACCACGGCGACGTGGTGGCGAAGACGGTGCTTGCCTTGTTGGTCATCATGTCGATGGGCAGCTGGTACATCCTGATCACCAAGCTGTGGGACACCCAGAAGCTGGCCAACGAAGCCAAGGATGTGCGCATCGCTTTCTTCAAGAAGCCCAACCTGGCCGAAGGCATCAAGGGCCTGAAGGAAGGCAGCGCATTCCGCTACATCGCCTCCACCGCCGTCGAAGCGTCGGAGCATCACGAAGGTGCGCTGACCGAAAACATTGACCACAACAGCTGGGTCACGATGAACATTGACCGTGCGGTTGGCGAGGTCAACGGCAAGGTCCAAGGCGGCCTGAGCTTCTTGGCGACTGTCGGTTCGACCTCGCCTTTCATCGGCTTGTTCGGCACGGTATGGGGTATCTTGCAAGCACTGACGGCCATTGGCGTTGCCGGCCAGGCATCGATCGACAAGGTCGCAGGCCCGGTGGGCGAAGCGCTGATCATGACCGCCATCGGTCTGGGCGTGGCTGTGCCGGCTGTGCTGGGTTACAACTGGTTGGTTCAGCGTAACAAGGGTGTCATGGGCCAAGTCCGTGCCTTCGCCGCTGACCTGCATGGCGTGTTGATGGGCAACCGTCAAGCTGTCAAGCGCTAAGCCGACTGATCCGGAGCGCTCACCATGGCAATGAATGTCGGATCTTCTTCCGGCGAAGACGAAGTGGTTTCGACCATCAACACCACGCCCCTCGTGGACGTGATGTTGGTGCTCTTGATCATCTTCCTCATCACCATTCCGGTGGTGACCCAATCGGTGGTGTTGTCCCTTCCTAAAGAGACCAACATTGTCCGGGTCACCAAGCCGGAGAACATCGAAATCGCGGTCACCAAAGACGGCGATGTGTACTGGAACACGGCCCTGGTGCCGGACACCGAAGCGCTGGTCAAGCGCCTGGGCAAGGAAGCGGTCAAGAACCCGCAGCCCGAAGTCCATGTGCGCGGTGACGAAAAAGCCCGCTACGAGTCCGTGGGTCGCGTGGTTTATGCCTGCCAGCGAGCCGGCATCATGAAGGTCAGCTTCGTCACCGAGCCTCCGGCACGCTGACCGAAGCGAGGAGCAATAAAACATGTCAATGAACGTTGGTAGTTCCGGTGGCGGTGACGAGCCAGAAGTGATGATGGACGTCAACACCACGCCGTTGATCGACGTGATGTTGGTGCTGCTGGTGATGTTGATCATCACCATCCCGATCCAGCTGCATTCGATCAACCTCGATATGCCGCCGCCGAACAACAATCCACCGCCGAAAGAGCCGGTTGTGCATGAAGTCTTCATCGATTTCGACGGCACGGTCAGCTGGGACGGCGTGGCTTTGGCTGGCCCTGCGGCTGTTGAAGCCAAGCTCAGTGAGGTTGCTGCTGAGCCGGATCAGTCGGAAGTGCACATCAAGCCGAATAAGTTGGTGGAATATGGCAGCGTTGCCCAAGTAATGGCGGCAGCGCAACGTCTGGGCGTCAAGAAGATGGGCATGGTCGGCAACGAGCAGTTCGTCAAGTGACGCAGAAAGTTTGGATCTGACACAACGCGCTGCCCGCAAGAGCAGCGCGTTTTTTACGCCGCAGGAGCGAAACAGCATGAAATTCAAGACACTGAGTGCGGTCGCGCTCGGCACCGCAGCCTTCTTATTTGGTCTGACGCCGAACGGCGAACTCGGCTTCACCGCCGCCCAAGCCCAAGCTGAAAGCGTACGCCCTGAAGTGGGCAAGCTGCTCAGAGAAGCCAGTGCCCTCATCAAGAGCGGCAAGCACAAAGACGCGCTGTCCAAAGTTCGCGATGCCGAGGCCATTGGCAATCGCACCGCCAGCGAGAACTACAGCATCGAAGGCATGCGCATTGCCGCAGCCTCGGGTGCTGGTGATGCTGATTCGATGGTCAAGGCCTTCGAGGCGATGAAGGCCACCGGCCGTCTCAGCCAGGCGGCTCAACTGAACATGATCGAGTCGATTGCCGGAACTTATCTGCGCAACAAAGACAATGGCAAGGCGCTGAGCTGGGCCCAGCGCTACTTCAGGGAAGGCGGCAACAGCGGCACCATGAAGCAGGTGCTGACAAATGCGCAGTACCTGTCAGGCGATATGGGCTCCATCATCAAGGAAACGCTTGAAGATCTGACGGCCGACGAAAAGGCCGGGCGCACGCCGCCGGCGGACAAGCTGAATCTGTTGTTGAACGCTGCCAGCCGCGCCAAAGATGCCAATGCTGAAAGCTATGCGCTTGAAAAGCTGCTGACCTACTACCCGAAGAAGGAGTATTGGGCCGATGTGCTGGGCCGCGTTCAGCAGAAGAAGACGTTCTCGGACCGGTTTGCACTCGACATCTACCGCCTGAAGCTGGCCACCGGCAATATGCGCGATGCCAACGACTACATGGAAATGGCACAGCTGGCCGCGCAAGCGGGCAATCCCGATGAAGGCAAGCTGGTGGTTGACAAAGGCTTGGCCGCTGGCGTTTTGGGCCAGGGCGCCGAGGGTGCGCGCCACAAGCGCTTGCTTGACCTGATGGTCAAGAAGAGTGCTGAAGCCAAGCTGGCCTTGCCGGCAGCCCAAGCGGCTGCAAGCAGTGCCAAAGACGGCAATGCGCTCGTCACCTTGGGCCTGGGCTATGCCTTCCGTGGCGACGCGGCCAAGGGTGTGCAGGTGATCGAGCAAGGCATTGAAAAGGGCGGCCTGAAGCGTCCCGAAGACGCCAAGCTTTACCTCGGCTTGGCGCAATCGATGGCAGGTGATTCGACCAAATCACAAGCCACTTGGCGCAGCGTCAAGGGTAACGACGGCGCGGCTGATTTGGCCCGTCTGTGGGTGGTGCAGGCGCGCAGTGCCAAGCGCTAAATCCTTTGAGTATTGAATGAAAACAGGCCCGCACGGGGCCTGTTTTCATTTCAAGCCGCTGCTCAAGAACTGCTGCAGCCGCTCGCTCTGTGGGCGTGTCAGCATGTCGTGCGCCACGCCTTCCTCCTCAACCCGGCCTTGGTGCAGGAACAGGCAGTGGTTGGACACCTCGCGGGCAAAGCCCATCTCGTGCGTCACGACCAGCATCGTGCGTCCCTCGTCCGCCAGTTCACGCATCACCTTCAGCACTTCGCCGACCAGTTCGGGGTCGAGCGCCGAGGTCGGCTCATCAAACAGCATCACCTCGGGGTTGACGGCCAGCGCCCGGGCAATCGCCACCCGTTGTTGCTCGCCGCCCGACAACTGCGCCGGATAGACATCCTTGCGATGGGCCACGCCGACGCGGGCCAGCAGCGCTTCAGCGGCCTCCAGCGCCTCGCGCCTGGGCACACCCAGCACGTGAATGGGTGCCTCGGCCACATTTTCGAGCACCGTGCGGTGAGCCCACAGGTTGAAGTTCTGGAACACAAAGGCCAGCCGCGTGCGCCAGCGCTGCAGTTGCTTGGCATTCGTGGCGTGCAGACAGCCATCACGACCGGATTCGAGCTTCAGCGTTTCTCCGGCCAAGGACAGGCTGCCGGCGTTGGGCCGCTCCAGCAGGTTCAAGCAGCGCAGAAAAGTGGATTTTCCTGAACCGCTGGCCCCGATCAGGGTGATGACGTCACCCCGGCAGGCCGACAGGGAAATGCCGCGCAAGACCTCGCGCTCACCATAGCGTTTGTGGATGTCGGTGGCGACCAGGCTGATGTCGGCCATTGTCGTCACGCGCCGAGCAACTTGCCGGTGCGCAGCGCTTGCAAACCGGCCACTTTGGCCACCCGCGCGCCGGCTGTTGCGAAGCGCAGGAAGTCGCGCGCAAAAAAGAGGCCGTCTACCGGGCTGCACAACTCGGTCACCTCGGCGCTGATCGGGTCGATCACATGGGCCAACACCTCGCCTGCCTTGACCTGCGCGCCCGGTTGGCAAAGAAAGGTCAGCACGCCCGCTGTGGTGGCCTTGATGGGCATGCAGCCGGCCAGCGGCCGGGCATCACCCATCGCTTCGGGCATCGGCGGCACAGGGCCACTGACGAGGCCGCGGAAGGCCAGGAAATCGATGATGTTCTGCGCGTCGCCGGCGGCCATGTCATGTTCCACATCGGCTGCGCCGCGCAGTTCGACCGTTACCGCCAGACAGGCTTGCGGAATCGGGAACTTGCCCGCAAAACGCTTTTCCCATTTCCACCAGACCTGTGAGCAGGCTTCGTCAAACGGGTTGTCGCCGGAGTCTTGGGCCAACAGGGTCAGCTGCGAGCGTAAATAGCGCTGCAACGGCTCGCAATCGGGCCAGCAGGGGGTTTCGGTGTAGAGGTGCATGACGGCCTGCGCGTCGCAATGCAGGTCGAGCACGATGTCGGCATCGCAGCTCAGCGCCATCAGGCTGCGGCGCAGTGATTGCAGCTCGGTTTCAACCGGGGCGGCGGCCACAGCCTTTTGCAATTCACGCCGTAGCACCCGCACATTGTGAGCGGCGTCCTGCGTCAATTCGGGTTCGGCAGCGGCAGCGGCAGCGTCGATTTGATTGGGGTAATGGCGGTTGAAGTTTTCGCCGCTCATCGCCTCGAAGCGTCCCAGATGGCCCTGCAGCAGCCACTGTGAGAGACCGATCGGGTTGGCCATCGGCACGACGATCACTTCGCCCTGCAAGCGGCCTTCGGTCTCCAGCGCGGCCAGCTTCAAGCGCAGATGGTGGGCCACCAACATGCCGGGCAACTCATCAGCGTGCAGGGAGGCCTGGATATAGGCCTTCGGGCCCGAATTGGCAGAGCCGAAATGCAGGGATACCAGCTCGCGTTGCGTGCCGGGTGCGGGGGAGAGCAAGGCGTGATGTTGGGTGTGCATGTTCTATAAATCCAGCGTGTCGAATCAAGGTGTCGAATCAACGGGGTAACAAGGGTTTCAGCCAGCGCGCTTCGGCCTTGTGAAACAGTGCCACCAGCACCAGGGTCAGTGCCAAATAGAACACCGCAGCCGTGATGAAGGCCTCGAAGGGCAGGTAGTTTGTGGCGTTCACCTGCCGTGCCGCGCCCGTCAGATCCATCAGGGTGACAACACTGGCCAGCGAGGTGCCTTGCAGCATGAAGATGGCCTCATTGCCATAGGCCGGCAGCGCCCGGCGCAAGGCCTGCGGCAACACGATACGGCGCAGCATCACCGCGCGGCTCATGCCGAGCGCTTGCGCGGCTTCAATCTCGCCGGCCGGCAGGGCGCGGATCGCACCCGCAATGATCTCGGTCGTGTAAGCGGCCGTGTTGAGCACAAAGCTCAGGCAGGCGCAAAACCAGGCCGAGCTGAGCCAAGGCCAGGCGATGCTCTCGCGCACAGCGTCGAACTGCGCCAGCCCGTAATAGATCAAGAACAGCTGCACCAGCATCGGCGTGCCGCGAAAGACATAGGTGTAGGCCCAGACCAAGCGCGACGGCCAGCCACCCAGGCTGCGCAGCACCGCCAGCGGCAGCGCCAGCGCCAGGCCCAGCCCCAGCGAGATCAGCAACAGCTGCAGGGTCGTCCAGGCGCCACTGAGATAGATCGGCAGGTTCTCGACGACGACGTCCAGATTCATAGATTGCCCTGCTTGATGCCGACTGAAAAGCGTGTTTGCAAAACCTTGAACAGCAGTTCCGAGATGCTGGTGAACGCCAGATAAATCAGTGCCACCGCCAGATAAAACACAAAGGGCTCGCGGGTGCTGCCTGCTGCCTGCTGGCCCCGCGTCATCAGGTCGGACAGGCCGATCACCGACACGATGGCCGTGCTCTTGAGCAGCACCAGCCAGATATTGGCCAGCCCCGGCAGCGCATGGCGAAACATCTGGGGCAGGGTGATGCGCCAGGCGATTTGCCAGTCGCTGAAACCATAGGCCAGACCTGCCTCTCGCTGGCCCGGCGGCACGGCCAAAAACGCGCCGCGAAATGCCTCGGTCAAGTAGCCGCCGAAGATGAAGCCAATGGTCAGCACGCCAGCCAGATAGGGGTCGATGTCGATGTAGTCCTGATAGCCCAGCGCCAGCGCCAAGGCATTCACACCGACCTGCCCGCCGAAGAAGATCAGCAGCATCAGCACCAGGTCGGGCACGCCGCGCACCAGGCTTGTGTAGACCAGCGCAACAGCCCGTGCCAGCCGCGATTCAGACAGCTTGGCGAAGGCCCCAGCCAGCCCCAGCAGCATGGCCATGGCCATGGCGGCCAGTGCCAGGCTGATCGTCACCAACGCGCCGTGCAGCAGGCTGGGCAGAAAGCCGTGCAACAGCATCAATCAGTTCTTGGGTGAGACGTCGTAGTCGAAGTACTTGTCGTTGAGTTTCTTGAAGCCGCCGTTGGCACGCAGCGCGGCAATGGCGTCATTGAATTTTTTGCCCAGCGTCTTGTCGTCCGCCTTGCGCAGGCCAACGCCCATGCCGGTGCCAAAATATTTGACGTCGGTGAAGCTCGGGCCGACAAAGGCGAAGCCCTTGCCATCTGGTTTTTTGACGAAACCCTGGTCGGAGGCGACCATATCCGCCAAGGTCAGGTCAAGCCGCCCCGATTTCAGATCCAGATACACCTGGTCTTGGGTGGCATAGCTCACCACCTTGCTCTGCTTGAAGGTGTCGAGCGCGAATTTCTCATGCGTCGTGCCGCGCTGCACACCGATTTTTTTGTCCTTCAGTCCGGCTACCGAAACGTCGAATTTGGCGTCCGCACGGCCAATCAAACGACCGGGTGAGTTGTAGTAAGGCGCGGAGAAAGCAATCGTGCGTTTGCGCTCGTCGGTGATCGATATCGACGCGATGATCACGTCCACCTTGCGGGCCTGCAGCGCCGGGATCAGCCCGTCGAAGTCTTGCTGCACCAAGGTGCATTCGGCCTTCATTTCGGCGCAGTAGGCGGTGGCCAGGTCGATTTCGAACCCCTTTAGCTTGCCGTCCTTGTCAACTTCAGAAAATGGCGGGTAGGCACCTTCAACACCGACACGAATCTTTTTCCAGTCCGGCGCTTGTGCCTGTGCAGCGGCTGCAGCGCTTGCCAGCAGTCCCAAAATCATCCATCGGCGTGCTTGCATCGTGGTTCCTCTAGAGGTGGAGTGACTTCAAAAACGCTTGTACCGGCAGCACCGTGGCAGCCGGATCTTCTTCTTGCGGCACATGGCCCAGGGACGGGAAGCGCAGCAACTGGCTGCCCTTGATGTCGCGGGCAAACGCGTCGCCATTGTCAGGTGGAATCAGCCGGTCCTGGCCGCCCCACAGGATCAAGGTGGGCACTTTCAGACCCGCCAATTGCGCCGTGTACTCGCCCGCATTGAGTTGGGCGAAGCGTTGCAGCAGGGCAGCCCGGTTGCCTTCGCGCAAGGTCATCTCGTAATAGCGATCAACCAGCTCGGGCGTTACCTTGCTCGGGTCGCCGTAGACATTGGCCACGCTTTTTTCAACCATGCTGCGCGGCAATACAAAGCGGCTGATCTGTCCAATGACCGGTATGCGCGCGATGCGAAACCCCAAGGGGATCGAGGTTGGCGTGAAGGCATAGCCGCCTGCATCGACGAGGATTAGCGCGCCGACACGGTCCGGCTGGCTGGCCGCAAATTCCCAGGCGATTTCGCCGCCCAGCGAATTGCCGCCCAAGGTCACGCGTGCCAGCTTCAGCCTGTCCAGCAGCGCACCGACGAACATGAGGTAGGCCGCGTCGCTGTAGTCGCCTGCTGCCGACGGGCCGGTCAGGCCGAAGCCGGGCAGATCGAAGGTGATGACGCGGTGCTCCTTGGCCAAGGCACTGACCCAGCCTTCCCAGGTGTGCAGGCTGGCCGAGGTGCCGTGGATCAGCACGACGGGCTGCGGGTCGTCGCGCGGCCCAACATCGCGCAGATGCACCACCTGGCCATTCAGGTCGATGAACTGAGAGGGCGGCGGAGCCCAGCGCGCCACCAGGGTCTCCAGCGGTCGGTCGGGCGCCTTGGTGGCACCAAAGCCAATGGCCGCGATGAAGATCAGCACGCCGATCAGGCGCAAGGTCCAACTTCCCAGACTTCTCATGCGCAGCCCTCCTTCAGCCGGTGTGCTTCGCTGGCGGGCCGCACGATCTCGGTCGACGGTGCGAGACCGGCGTCGAGTGCCTCGCGCTGGTCAAACACAAAGCAGTCGCCGCGGTAATGGGCGCCGCCCGCTTCCTCAAAGTATTTGAGGATGCCACCGTCAAGCTGATAGACCGGCCCATCCAAGCCCTGTTGCTGAAGGTAGATGGCGGCCTTTTCGCAGCGGATGCCCCCGGTGCAGTAGCTGACCACCGTTTTGCCCGCCAGCTCGGCGCGGTGTTCCGCCACGGCGGCCGGGAACTCGCTGAACTTGTTGATGCGCCAGTCAATGGCCCCTTCGAAACCGCCGTAATCGACCTCGAACGCATTGCGGGTGTCCAGCATCACAACCGGGCGGCCATCGTCGTCGGCGCCCTGGGCGAGCCAACGCGCCAAGGTGCTTGCAGCCAAGGCCGGTGCCCGGTCCTGCGCATCCGGCCGGATCGCTGGATGGTTCATGCGGATTATTTCCGGCTTGATCTTGACCAATAACTTCTTGAAGGGCAGCGAGGTGCTGAAACTTTCCTTTGGCGCGATGTCGGCAAAACGGGCATCGGCGTGCAGGTCTGCCAGCCAGGTGTGGATGGCCTCGGGTGCACCGGCCAGGAACAAGTTGATGCCTTCCTCGGCCAGCAGCACCGTGCCCTTGAGTTGCAAGCCAGAGGCCCGGTTGAACAGCGTGTCACGCAGTGCGAGGCAGTCGGGCAGGCCCACGAATTTGTAGGCTGAAATATTGAGAATTTGTTGGATTTCCATAGGCAGCCTGCAATTGTAGGCAGGTGCCGCGTTCCAATACGGGGATGCAAACGCTAAACGACACCCGCCTCACCGAACTGGAAATTAAAGCCAGCTTCACCGAAGACCTGCTCGACCAACTCAACCAGGTC
>JBBQKT010000114.1:0-9780 GCA_038327205.1 Burkholderiales bacterium
CATCGCGCAACTGGTGCTGGTGCCGGTGGTGCAGGCCACGTTCCGGGTGGTCGATGATTTCGATGCCTCGGCCCGTGGTGAAGCGGGCTTCGGTTCAACCGGAACGGCGTAACCCGCTCAGTCAGTTGGGTACAGAGCTACACGCGAGTACGCTCGGGCGATCTGTCCCGCAATTAATGAAGACTTTCGTTCGGCGGTGCGCCGCCCGGCAAGGTAAACAGCGCCTCGCCCAGAGTCCCAGCCTCGATCTCGGCCTCGGTCGCTTCGCGTACGTCCAGCACCTTCAAGTGCATGCGCAGGCCCACGCCGGCGAGCGGGTGGTTGGCGTCGAGCACCACGTGGTCAGGGTAGACCTCGGTGACGTTGTAAATGGCCATCGGCATGTCCTCGCTGACCGCGCCCTCGGGCAGGCCTTCGAGCTGCATGCCGGCCTCGACGCCGTCGGGGAAGAGGCTGCGCGCCTCGAAGCAGACCAGCGCGGAGTCGTACTCGCCGAAGGCGTGCTCGGGCTCCAGCGCCAGGTTGCCGTCGTAGCCGCGCTCTTGGCCCAAGAGCGCCTCTTCAACCTTGGCGAACAGGTCGTCGCCGCCGAAGAAAAACTCCAGCGGTTCGGCCAATTCGTCGATCAATTGGCCTTGGGCATCGTCGAGTCTCCACGTCAGGGAGACAACACAGGGGGCAGAAATTTTCATGGGCAGGATGATCGCACAGCACAATCCCGGTCATGAATATTGAACAAGCAATCCCCTTGCTGGGCGGCCTTTCGCCCGAGCAATTCATGCGCCGACACTGGCAGAAAAAACCGCTGGTTGTGCGCCAGGCGTTGCCAGGCATCGTGCCTCCGGCGACACGTGCGGAGCTGGCGAAAATGGCTGCAAGCGAGGACGTGGAAAGCCGCCTCGTCACAGCGTTTGACGGCAAGTGGGCGATGCGCCAAGGCCCGTTGCCCAAGCTGCCGCCGTTCTCCAAAGCGGGCTGGACCTTGCTGGTCCAGGGGCTCGATCTGCATTTACCGGCCGCCCATGATTTGCTGGCGCAGTTCCGTTTCGTGCCCGAGGCGCGGCTCGATGATTTGATGATTTCGTATGCGACGGACGGCGGCGGCGTAGGCCCGCATTTCGATTCCTACGATGTGTTTTTGATCCAGGTCCAGGGCCGCCGTCGCTGGCGCATCGGCCGTCAAAAGGATGCGATCCTGCTCGACGGCGTGCCGCTCAAAATCATCGCCAACTTCACGCCCGAGCAAGAGTTTGTGCTGGACGCCGGCGACATGCTCTACCTGCCGCCCGGCTGGGCCCATGACGGCGTGGCCGAGGGCGAGTGCATGACCTGCTCGGTGGGCTTTCGGGCGCCTTGGCGTGCTGAATTGGCGCGCGAGCTGCTGACCCGGCTGATGGACGATGAAGACGAGCCCCGCGCCAACAAGATGTATGCCGACCCCAAACAGCCCGCCACCACCGAGCCGGGCCGGGTGCCGAGCGCCTTGATCGATTTCGCGCGTGATGCGGCGCAGCGTGCATTGAATGAGCCTTTGGCGTTGGAGCGGGCCTTGGGCGAGGCCTTGACCGAGCCCAAGCCCAAGGTTTGGTTCGATGACGGTATGGCTCTGCGTGCAGGCCAGGGCGCAGCACTCGATCGGCGCAGCCGGATGATGTATGACGAGGCCCATGTCTTCATCAACGGCGAGTCCTTTCGCGCCAGCGGCCGCGACGCACGGCTGATGCGGCAGTTGGCCGATGCAAGGGTGTTGAGCGCGGCTGAGCTGGCGCAGTTGTCTGCTGGCGCGCTCGATCTGCTCAATCAATGGTCTGAAGATGGCTGGGTCGTGGGCAGCCAGGCGGTGAGCTGAATGGAAGCCGGGCCATTCAGTGGGCGGACAGAATTTGTGACGGCCTTGCGTGAGGCTGTGCTTGAGGCCACGGCACAGGGCTGTCGCGAGATGTTTTGGATCGATGCCAATTTCGTCGATTGGCCCTTGTCGGACGCCGAGGTGTTGGCAGCCTTGACAGCCTGGGCTCGGCCGCCGCGCTGTGTGCATCTGCTGGCGTTGGACTTTGAAGCCTTGCGCCTGAGCCATCCGCGTTTCGTGCGTTGGCGCAGCACCTATGGCCATTGCGTAAAGGCCCGCGTCGTTGACGCGGAGCTCGCATCGTCGTTCACCGGTGGCGGGGTGGCTGCGGCCTTGCTGGCGCCGCCGCTGTCCCTGCGCCTGTTTGATGCGCCCAGCGGGCGAGGTGCGCTGTCCTTGGCGCCGATGGATGCGTTGCGAACTCGGGAGCGATTTGATGCCTTGGCGCAACGTTCTAGTGAATCGTTTGCGGCAACCACGCTCGGACTCTGACTCGGACAAGCCTACCCAGCTACAATGCGCGGCTAGGCGGGGGAAGCGCTCGAGGTTTTCCGCGTCTTGTTCTGCTGAACTCCGACAATTGCATTGCAGTTGTCGTGGCTTCAAAAATTACCGGTAATGCACTGTCGTTTAACGATTCTGAGGACAAGTATGAAAACGTCGATCCTGTTGGCTTCCCTGTTGGCTGTTGCTGCTCTGACCGCTTGCGGCAAAAAAGCTGAAGAAGTTGCAGCTCCTGCTCCTGCCGTGATGGCTCCTGCCGCTTCGGAAGTTGCTGCTTCTGCTGACGCTGCCGCTTCGGCTGTTGCAATGGCTGCTGCTTCGGCCGCATCTGGCGTGGCTGACGCTGCTGCCTCGGCTGCCGCCAAGTAATCGGTTTTCCGATCACTTCAAAAGCCGCCCGGTGCAAGCCGGGCGGCTTTTGTTTTTGTGGTTCAGATGTTCTAAAGGTTCAACCAACCGATGCCGTCGCTTTGGCTGGCAATTGAAACCTCGCCCACGCTGATACCCAGCACCCCGGCCACAGCCGCAGCAGCCAACTCGGGCGTGTTGTTGCGCTCACTCAAATGTGCCGCGACCACCTGCTTCAGGCCCGCGTGCAGACATTGCTTCAACAACACTGCGGCGCTGTCGTTGGACAGATGGCCGTGGCTGCCCAGGATGCGGCGCTTCAGCCCGTTGGGGTAGCTGGAAGCCCTCAGCATCGCCTCATCATGGTTGCATTCCAGCAGCAGCGCATCGCAGCCCTGCAAGGCCTGGATGACGTAGGGCGTGACCGAGCCAAGGTCGGTGATCATGCCCAGGCGGTGCTGGCCGTCGCTGGCCCGCAATTGCAGCGGTTCATTGGCATCATGGGGCACGGCAAAGGGCAGTAACTCGAGGTCGCCCAGCGGCATCGCCTCGCCATCGCCCACAAAATGGATCAGCGCCGGATCGATGGCTTGCTCACCCAGGCGCTTCGCCATCGCCCGCCAGGTGCCACGGCTGGTAACGATGGGCACCCGGTGCTGACGTGCCAGGCTGATTGCGCAACCGGCGTGGTCGCCATGTTCGTGGGTAATGAAGACGGCGCTGAGCTCACCCGGCGCACTGCCCACGCGCATCAAGCGCCGGGTTAACTCACGCAGGCTGAAGCCGCAATCCACCAGCACCTGCGTGCAGGTGATGCCCTGGCTGGCTTCAATCAGGGTGGCATTGCCACCGCTGCCGCTGCCGAGGCTGCAAAAGCGCACGGTCAGCGGGCTCGGTGGGGGCCTGCGCTCAGCGCAGGTCGTCCATCAGCAGGTTGAGGATGCGCTTGCCGATGTCGCCAGTCTGCTGCTGGCCCTTGTCGTCCAACACGATGACCGTGCTGCGCTCGCCCACCGAAGCCACCTTGACGCGGTAACGGACCTGCGCGGGTGCCGCGTCTTTGCTGAACAAGCGCTGGAAGAAGTTGGGTTCTTCCTTGCCGGCTTGGGTCGGATCGGCATAGCGCAAGAAGAACAGGCCCTGCGTGCGGTCACGGTCTTCGATGGTGAAGCCGTGGCGGTCCAGTGATTGGCCGACCCGGCGCCAAGCGCGCTCGAAGCCCTCGGCCACGGTCAGGCTGTCAGGCACATCGGCCAGGCTGCGGGCAACACGCGGGGCGGCGGGGTCAACCATGCCCACCGCGTTAGGCGCAGCAGCGGGCTTTGGCATGTTGGATGCCAGCAAAGCGGCTTTGGCGTCTTCATCCTTGGCGCCCAGCTTGAGCATCAGTCGCGAGAGCATTTCTGCTTCAAGCATCGGGTCATTCGGTCGATTTTGCCAAGCGGTCTGGTCACGTTGGCTGGTGATGTACACCTCTTGCATGCCCTTGTGGCTGATGAAGATCTCGGAGCCACCCGTATTTCCAGCACCCGTGACGCGCTCAACGCGGCTGCGGTACATGTCCCGCTCGCCGGTCGAGTAAAGCCCGTCAAACACCTTGCCGATGGTCGAACGGATGATGTCTTGCGGCAGCTTGGCGCGGTTTTCGTTCCAGTTGGTTTCCATCACGCCGGTCTCGGCCGATTCCTTGACGAGCTCGAAACCACGCTCCTGCCAGAAGGCGCGCATCAGCGGCCAGACCTGGTCGGGCGGCATCGAGGTGCGCACCCAGCGTTCACTACCATTTCGCTCGATGCGAACATCACCGGCGGCGTTCAGGGCTACCGTGTTGCCTGCCGTCGGCAAGGCGGCTGCCTTGGCCGCCGCGCCGCCTTGTTGCAGCGCCGACGCGCTGATGACGCCGCCCTGTACCTGCGAGCGGTTGTCTTTGGCGAGCTGGGTCAAATCGGGCGGCACATCGAGGCCGCCGGTTTGCTTGGCCTGACCGCGGTAATCCACCTTGTCGGTCGAGAACACGCTGTCAAGGGAGCTGCAGCCAGCCAGCAGCAAAACAGCCAGGGCTACCGGGGTGGCCTTGTAGGAAACAAAAGAAGAACGGATCACGCTGAACATCTCCGAGGGTCGGATGCAAATGAAGCGGGCAGGTTTGCCCTGGGGACGGATTAGAGCAGACCCGCTTCGGCCATCGCCGCGCTGACGCTGGCCTGGCCGGCCGCCGTCAGTGGCGTGATCGGCAGGCGCAGCGCTGCAGTGCAGCGACCGAGCTTTTCGAGCGCCCATTTGGTGGGTGCGGGGCTGGCTTCGCAGAACAACTGCTTGTGCAGGCTCAGCAGCTGAAAGTGGATGCGTGTGGCTTCCTTGACATCACCGGCCAGTGCGGCTTTGCAGAGTGCAGCCATCGCGCCCGGTGCCACATTGGCGGTGACGCTGACATTGCCGTGACCACCCAGCAGCATCAAGGCGATGGCCGTGCCGTCGTCGCCGGAGTAGATCGAAAAGCTGGCCGGGGCGTTCTTGATCAAATAGGCCGCGCGCTCGATATTGCCGCTGGCCTCCTTGACACCGAAAACGCCCGGAAGTGCCGCGCAGCGCAAAGCTGTCTCCGGCTGCATATCGGCCACGGTTCGGCTCGGCACGTTGTACAACATCATCGGGATGTCGACAGCCTCGGCGATGGCCTTGTAGTGCTGGTAAATGCCTTCTTGCGAGGGCTTGTTGTAATAGGGCACGACCGACAGAGTGCAGTCGGCGCCGACCTTTTTGGCGAAGCGGCTGAGCGTGATCGCTTCGGCCGTTGAATTGGCGCCGGTGCCGGCCATGATGGGCACGCGGCCGGCCGCATGTTCGACGGCCACGCGGATGATTTCGCAGTGCTCTTCGACATCGACGGTCGGCGATTCACCGGTCGTGCCGACGACGCAGATGCAGGCCGTGCCTTCGGCGATATGCCAATCAATCAAGCGGCGCAGCGCGGGGTGATCGACGCTGCCGTCTTCTTGCATCGGCGTTACAAGCGCCACGATGCTGCCAACAAGTCCGTTCATGGAGGGGTTCCTGGTTATCCACCGATTCTACTCAGCGCCAAGGGCGTAGCGTAGGTAGCTGTCGGACGAGGAGGGCTCACGCACGGCGGCGATGCGCTGCACATAGCGCCCTGACTCGAAGCCGTCTTCGTAGCCGATCACCCGCAGCCCCGCGCAGGCCACCAGCAACTCGCCCGGCTGAAGCAAAAAATCCGGCCGGGCGGGGCGACCTACCGTCTGTTGGCCGATTGCAAAGGTTTCGTAAAGCAGGCGGCCGCCGGGGGCGACAGCGTCGATCAGCGTGGGGAAAAGCGGCCGCCAAAGGTAGTTGGCAACCAGCACCAGGTCGAACTCGCGGCCAACGAGCGGCCAGGGCCCGGCTTCAATGTCGGCCGTGATGATCTCGGCCACGTCGTTCAAGGAAACCGTGGCTAACGCATCTCGGTCGATGCCGGTGACCTGCATCCCGCGCCCGGCCAGCCAGCGCACATGGCGACCCGAGCCGCAGGCCACATCCAGTGCCGTCGCACCCTGCGCCCAGCCCTTGGACCATCGCTCAACCCAGGCGGAGGGGTTCAAAAGCAGGCCCAGATCTGGTTGGACAAATCGATCATCAGCGCCGGTTGGGTATAGGCCATGGAGACCAGGGCCAGCACGGCGGCCAGCGCCAGCCAGAGCAGGGCGCGGCGAACGCTCATGCCGGGGCCAGACCTGGTGCCGGGGCGGCCGTGCGGGTGATTGCCCCTTCACGCACCGGCAGGTTGACCAGCGCCGCCAGCACGCCCAGGCCCACGGCCAGCCACCAGACGACGTTGTAGCTGCCGCTCATGTCGTACAGCCGGCCGCCCAGCCAGGCGCCCAAGAAGCTGCCGACCTGGTGGCTCAGAAAGACAAAACCGCCCAGCATCGACATGTGCTGCACGCCAAAGATCTGCGCCAGCAAGGCATTCGTCGGCGGCACCGTGGACAGCCACAAAAAGCCCATCACGGCCGAAAAGATATAGACCGACAGCGGCGACAGCGGCGTCAGCAAAAACGTCACGATCACCACCGAGCGCAGCGCGTAGATCGCTGACAGGATGTAGCGCTTGGGCATGCGCTGGCCCAGGCTGCCTGCGGTGTAAGTGCCGAACACATTGAACAGGCCGATCAGGGCCAGCGCATAGGTGGCCACATGGGGCGCCAGGCCATGGTCTTTCAGGTAACTGGGCATGTGAACGCCGATGAACACCACCTGAAAGCCGCAGACGAAATAACCGGCCATCAGCAACTGAAAGCTGCGGTAGCCAAAGGCTTCGCGCAGCGCTTGCAGAATGCTTTGCTGGTGGCCCGTCCCGCCTGCTGCACGGGCCGGCTCTTTCAGCCCGAATGCCAGCGGAATGATGACGAGTGCCGCGCAGCCCAGGATGAAGAGGGCGTTGTCCCAGCCGGTATGGCCGATCAGCCAAGTCTCGAGCGGCACCATCATGAATTGCCCGAACGAGCCCGCTGCGGCGGCCACGCCCATGGCCCAGGATCGTTTGTCCGCCGGGACGTTGCGGCCGATCACCCCGTAGATGACGGCATAGGTGGTGCCCGACTGCGCGATGCCCAGCAGCAACCCCGCGCTGCCGGTGAAGGCCAGGCCCGAGGTGGCGAGTGCCATCAACACCAGCCCGGCCGCATAGAACAAGGCGCCGACGATCAGCACCTTGAAGGCGCCATAGCGGTCGGCCACCATGCCGGCAAAGGGCCCGGCGATGCCCCAGCAAATGTTTTGCACCGCGATCGCGAAGGCGAAGGTCTCGCGTGTCCAGCCGCGCTCCATCGTGATCGGCGCCAGCCAGAAGCCGAAGCCGTGGCGTATGCCCATCGACAGGGTGACGATGGCCGCGCCGCAGAGCAGCACCTGGCGCATCGAAAGTGGGGTGGCGGTCGTCATCGGCGGACTTTAGCTTTGGTTGGCTTGGCTTTGGGCTTGTTTGGCTTCTTGGATTTGCTACTCAGCTTGGGGATTTCGGCCAAGGCGGCCTCGCTCGCATCGGCCACTTCACCCGCCTGCGTCAGCAAGCGGCCTTGCTTGACGCGCAGCAAGGGCATCATGGCGGCCAGATCAAGCAGTGGGTCGGTCGCCAGCAGCAAAAATGTGGCCTCGCAGCCAGGCTCGAAGCAGCCCAGCTGGCGCTTGGGAAAGAGCGCACGTGGGGTGTCGATGCTGGCAATCTTCAGCAGCTCCGCCGGGCTGAACAGCTGGGTGGCAAGCAGCTCACGCAACTCGATCAGCGCCGTGTCGGTGAACACATCCGAGCCGAGCAGCAAGCTCACACCGGCGGCCTTGAGCGTTTGCAGGTTGCGCGCTTGGACCGAGCGCAGGGCGGCCAGCGCCTCGGGCGACATCTTGAATAGCGCGCTGCTGGCGGTGGCGGTGATGACGGCGGTTTTCTGCTGGGCGGCGAGCTGGGCCGCTTCGGCGCTGATGAGATAGCGCTCGGGGTTCTCGTGGGTTGGGTTGACAGTGCCCGGCAGATGGGCAATCCAGTCGGCCCCGGCGCGCACGGCGGTGTCGAAATCTGCGGCGCTGTCCACATGGGCAATCACCCGCAACCCGGCCTTGTGAGCCCGGGCCACGACGGCGGCTGACGTCTCGCCGTTCATGCCCAGCCGACCCGCCCATTCGGGCTTGCTGCGCAGTTCGTGCCGCTCGCTGTAGCTCAGCACCAGCTTGACGGCATCGGTATGGCGCGGTGCGATCAGCGGCCATTTGCGCTCGACGTCGTCGGGCTTGTCCATCAGCAGCACGGCCTTGTCGGCGAAGTCGGCAATTTTTTTACCGGGCGACGAGGCCAGCAATGCGCCCAGCGGCTGGCCGTCGCTGGAAGTGAGGCAGGCGGTGACGAAGAGCACGTCGGGGCTGTCGGGCTGGTTCAGGCGCTCACGCACACTGTCCACGCTGTCTGGATCGGCGCACAACATCGCGGCGTAGAACACCCCGTCGTTCAAATATCGCTGGGCGTAGTGCGTCACACCCCAGTCGTTTTGCAGGTTGTAGTTGTGCGCCTCGGCCAGCGGCGGGATCAGGAACTGCTTTTTCAAGTCCATCCGCCGGTTCACCCGCTTGGGCTTGGCCGCAGTGAACTTGCCGTTTTCCACGTAAAGCGTGCCGCGCTTGAAGCCCTGGCCGTCGAACCACTGGGCGTTCTTCAGCTCGAAGCTGAGCGGGGCGCTGGCTTTGAAGGGCGAGTCGGACGGCGTTTGCGCGAGGGCGGGCAAAGCGGCGGCGAGGATCAGAGGCAAGAGAAGGCGCATGCAGAAACGGGGGCGGCAAATGCGCCATTTTGGCCTCCCTACAATCCGTCGCATGGCAACTCCCCCCAAGTCCAACTCCCCCGGCAGCTACGGCGAAGCCTCGATCCGCGTGCTCAAAGGCCTGGAGCCGGTCAAGCAGCGGCCGGGCATGTACACCCGCACCGAGAACCCGCTGCACACGATCCAAGAGGTCATCGACAACGCGGCCGACGAGGCGCTGGCCGGGTTCGGCAAGCGCATCGATCTGATCCAGCACATTGATGGCTCGGTGACGATTGCCGATGACGGGCGCGGCATTCCCTTCGGTCTGCACCCGGAAGAAGGCGTGGCCGTGGTGGAGATCGTGTTCACCCGGCTGCACGCGGGCGGCAAGTTCGACAAGGGTTCGGGCGGGGCTTACAGCTTTTCGGGCGGCCTGCACGGCGTCGGTGTGTCGGTGACGAATGCGCTGGCCAAGCGGCTGGAGGTGACGGTCTGGCGCGACAAGCAGGTGGCGAGCCTGGCCTTCGAGGGGGGCGATGTGGTGGAGCCGGTGTCGGTTCGCCCCGCCGACTTCTCGGCAAAAACCGGCGACCGCAAACAGGGCACGACGGTGCGCGTCTGGCCCGATCCGAAATACTTCGAGAGCGCCGAGCTGCCCAAGAACGAGCTGATGCACCTGCTGCGCAGCAAGGCGGTGCTGATGCCCGGCGTCATCGTCACCTTGAAGAGCGAAAAAACCGGCGAGGTGCAGACCTGGACCTACAAGGGCGGCCTGCGCGACTATTTGAC
>JBBQKT010000115.1:0-9777 GCA_038327205.1 Burkholderiales bacterium
GCAATGATGGTCGGACTGGCCGTGTACGCGGTGTGGGGTAGCAGCCGATTCGCCATCGTTGCCCCCACCTCGTCGACGGCAACCTTGGCAGCGGCTGCGGTGCTGTCGATCTCGGGCACAGCCGCCATTTACACCCAGGCGCTGATGGCCCTGGTGCTGATGGCCGGCGGTTTGCTCATGGCTTTGGCGTTGATGCGGCAGGGGCAGCTGTCAGCCTTTGTCGCGCGGCCGGTGCTGCGTGGGTTTGCTTTTGCGTTGGCGCTCACCATCGTCATCAAGCAGTTGCCTGATGCCCTCGGTCTGGCTGCACCTGAAGGTATTGGCACCGATCCCTGGCAACTCTTGTCCTTTTCATTTACCGATATGTCGGCCTGGCATGGGCCAAGCATCTGGGTCGCAGTCACCGCCGGTGCCTGCCTCATCGGCTTGAAGCGCTGGCGACAGGTGCCCGCCTCGATGGTGGTCATCATCGGCGCCATTGCGGCAGCCTATTGGCTGGATTTGAAATCGATGGGCGTGGCCGAAGTGGGTGCTGTGCAGCGGCCTGAATTTCAACCCAGCCTGCCCGATTTACCGGCGGCCACTTGGTTGCAGCTGGGCGAGTTGTCATTCGGTCTGGTGGTGCTGGTGTTTGCGGAAAGTTGGGGCAGTGTGCGCAGCCTGGCCTTGGCCCATGGCGATACGGTGGATGCCAACCGCGAGCTGATGGTGCTGGGCGTGTGCAATGTCGGTGCGGCCTTGCTGCAAGGCATGCCAGTGGGCGCCGGGTTTTCAGCCACCTCGGCCAATGCGTCGGCGGGTGCAAGCAGCCGCTGGGCGGGTGCCGTGGCGCTGGCCGTGATCGCCGCAGCGCTGGCCCTGGCCTTGCCGGCCCTGCATTTTTTGCCCAGGCCGGTGCTGGCGGTGGCCGTCATCAACGCGCTGTGGCATGCGCTCAACCCACGCCCCTTGCTGACGCTCTGGACTGCCGTGCGGCGCGACCGTGCCGTCGTCGTCGGGGCGGTGCTGGCCGTGTTGGCGTTTGGCGTGCTGCACGGCATGTTGATTGCGATCGGGCTGTCCGTCATCGACGCGATGCGCCGCTTCAGCAGCCCGGTGATGCACGAGCTGGGCGAACTCGACGCGTCGCGCAATTTTGTCGTCTTGGACGGCCACCCAGAAGCAAAACCAGCGCCAGGACTGCTGATCCTGCGGCCCGAAGAGCCGCTGTTTTTCGCCAGTGCCGAACGGGTCGTGACCGACGTCACTGCACGCGCCGCCAAGCGGGCAGCCGAGCAAGCGGGGCTGCATTGCGTGATCCTCAGCCTCGAAGAAAGCGCCGACCTGGACAGCACGGCCGTGGAATGCCTGCTCGAACTCGATCTCCGCCTGCGCGCCAGCAAGCTGCAACTGCTGCTGACCCGCGTCAAAGACCCCGTCCGCGACTTGGTGGTTCGCATGGATCCCAGCGGTCTGGGCGCACCCGGCCGCATGTTCTGGAGCGTGGCAGACGCCGTGCAAGCGCATCTGACCCTGTTGCCGGGCTCAATCAAAGAAAACTGAGCTGCTGCAAGTCGGCCTGAAAGTCAGGCTGCGGTGCCGATCGGCCTACTTTGATTTGTCGACTGTCACGGCCAGGTCACTGCCGATGTCAAGAATGCGGATCTCTGCAGCCCCTGAGACCGCCATGAAAAATCGTTGCCGCTTGTCCATCCTCAGCCTCGCCTTCGGTGCAGCCCTGGTATCCCCGGTGGCGCAAGCCCAGGCAGCCAACACGCTGACCGGCTGGGCCCTGATGCCCGCCAACACCTTTGCCGACGGCCCGACGACCGGCCAATTCGCGAGCGGTGCCGGCGGTAACCCGCTGCCCCTTCTTAACCAGCAATCGGTGCAAGGCTTCTCGGCCGTGCTGAACGGCCCGACAGCCGGCAGCTATCTGTTCATGCCCGACAACGGCTTTGGCACGCAGGGCAATTCGGCCGATGCGCTGCTGCGCATGGTCGCGCTGCGGCCCGACTTCAAAACCGCCAGCGGCGGCTCGGGCACCGTGTCTGCCGTCAACTACAACAGCGGCACGGCCTTGGCGGGCTTCAACGCCAGCAGCCGCATCACCCTGGCCGACCCGAACCGGCTGCTCGGCTTTGCCATCCAGGCCGACTACACCCGCTATTACAACAACGCTGCCAACCCGTTGGTGGACGCCAGCATCCGCAGCGGCCGCCTGCTGACCGGTGCTGATTTCGACGTCGAATCGGTGCGCAAAGACAAGAACGGCAACCTCTGGTTCGGCGAAGAGTTTGGCCCGTTCCTGCTCAAGACCAATGCCAGCGGCACGGTGCTGCGCAGCGAGGTGGCAATGCCCGGCGTCAAGGCGCCGCAAAACCCTTATCTCGGCGGCGGCACCGCCAACTTGGGCAGCTCGCGCGGCTTTGAGGGCATGGCGATCAACCCGGCTGGCGACAAGCTGTTCACCCTGCTCGAAGGCACGGTCACCGGGGACCCGGCCAAGTCCCTGCGCATCAACGAGTTCAGTGTCGACAGCGAAACCTACACCGGCCAGCAGTGGCGCTACCAGCTCGACGCGGCCGGCACCAATATCGGCGACATGACCGCGATCAACAGCCATGAGTTTCTGGTGATCGAGCGCAACGGCGCCACCGCCACCGGCGGCGGCACGCCGTTCAAGAAGATCTTTCGCATCGACCTGAACCAGCTCGATGAGGCGGGCAATGTGCGCAAGAGCGAGGTCGTCGATCTGATGAACATCGCCGATCCGCACGACCTCAACGGCGACGGCAGTACCACCTTCACCTTCCCCTTCGTGACCATTGAAAGCGTGTTGATCCTCGACGCCCACACCTTGCTGATCGCCAACGACAACAACTATCCCGGCACCGGCGGCCGCAATGCCTTTTCGGACAACACCGAGTTCTTGAAAATCAGCCTGGCCACCCCGGTGCCCGAGCCCGAAACCTACGCGCTGATGCTGGGCGGCCTGATTGCGGTGGGCCTGCTGGTGAGCCGCCGCAGGCCAAACCGCTGACCACACCGCTGACCGGCCGGCTTACAGCGATGGCAGCCCCATTCGTCGTCTTTGACAGTGCGGTCGAGCGCCTGCGTGACTGGCTGGCTCCGGGCGCGGTGCTGGATGCCCGCCAAACGCTGGCGGGGCTGGCCGACGCGGCGCAGCAGTTCGATCTCGTGCTGCTGGGTGACAGCCTCAGCCGCATCCCCAAAAGCGCGGGGCTGGATCTGCTGAACGCGCTGGTCTACCGCAGTGCCTACATCGTCATCACCCTGCCCGAGTTCGAGCTGCACGACCCGTCGCGCGTGTCGGTCTGGAGCGAGCGTGACCTGGGCTGGCACGAGCTCTGGGCCTGGGACAACTGCCGCGCTTGCAACCTGCTGGTGCTGCGCGGCTACCGGCCCGCGCCGCTCGGCCTGGCCGAGCTGGTCGAGCGCTTCAACCGCGAGGCGGTGCCGGTGCATGAGTTCTTCGACCGCGACAGCGTGGTGCGGCCGGTGCGGCTGCGGCTGGTCGATCTGGGGCGCGAAACCGCTTACCGCGTGGCATGACGCCGGCCGACACGATCTTCGTCAGCATCGCCTCGTTTTGCGACCCGCTGCTGGCATTCACGCTGCGCAGCGCGCTGACCCAGGCAAGCCGGCCCGAGCGGGTGGTGATCGCCATCGTCGATCAGCAGCAGCCGCACTTGCGCATGCTGGTGCCCGAGCGCTGGGCGGCGCAGGTGCGGGTGATCCACATCGACCCGCTGGAGGCCCGCGGGCCTTGCTGGGCGCGGGCGCTGGCGATGTCGCTGTACCAGGGCGAACGCTGGTTCCTGCAGATCGACTCGCACACCTGGTTCGAGCCCGGCTGGGACGAACGCTTGGTTCGCTGGGGCGAGGCCTGCGCGACGCTGAACCCGCACTGCCTGCTGACGGCCTACCCCAACCCTTTCACCATGGTGGACGGCCAGCCACGGGCCGAGCTGGTCAGCCGCCAAGTGCTGGCCCATGTGGTGAAGACCGGCGAGCAGTTCGACGCCGCCCACCCGGTGCTGATGTTCGAAGGCGTGCCGGTGCACAGCGATCAGCCCATCTACGGCCTGCATGTGGCGGCCGGCTGCCTGTTCGCGCCGGGCGAGGTGGTCAGCGCCCTGCCCTACGACCCGTTCTTGTATTTCCACGGCGAGGAGCAGTCGTTTGCCCTGCGCGCCTGGACGCGCGGCTGGGACATCTTTCACATCCCCGGCGTGCCGCTGTACCACCACTACGTGCCCGCCAGCGGCAGCGGGCGGCCGATGCATTGGTCGCCCGAGCTGGATGCCCAGCGGGCGGTGCGCTCCACCGTCTTGAGCGAGCAGGCCAATGCGCGCCTGCGTGCCTTGCTTTGGGAGGGCGCCGAGCTGGGCGTCTACGGCCTGGGCACGGTGCGCAGCCTGGCTGACTACGCCGCCTTCAGCGGCATTGACTATGCGCAGCGGGTGATCGGCGCCTCGGCGTACAAGGCGCGCTTCGGCTATTGAACACGCTGCGCGTCGATGCGGGCGCGCAGCGCCTCGGCGGCGTCTTCTTCGCGCACACGGGCCACGCCAAAGACAGAACCACTGGCCAGGCCCGCTTCGAACGGCGTCTTGTTGCGCCACATCTCCACCGCTTGCAAGCCCAGGTTTTGCAGCTCGCGGTTCTTGGTCTCGGCAGCGCCCAATGCCAGCGTCTTGCGCTCCAGCAGGCTGACCAGGTTGGTGTTGCTCTGGCGCAGCTCGGTCAATTCGCTGCGCTGGGTCGTCAACTGCTGCTGGAGCTGAGTTTCGCGCTCAACGGCCTGGGCCTCGGCCTGCTGTTGGCGGGCGCTGGCCGCAGCGATGTCCTGGCGCAGTTGGGCGATCTGGCTTTGGGCTTGCGCGCTCTGTTTGTGTTGGCTGCGCAGCGCGGCGCGCTGGCGCAGGGCGTCTTCCGACTGCACCGCCTTTTCTTTGGCCAAGGCCGATTTTTCGGCCGTCAATCCATCCACCTGCGCCTGCGCGGCTTGCAAGGCAGCCTGGGCGCGGCGCAGTTGCGCACGTTCGCGGTTGGCCTCGGGCGCGGCCTGCTGCGCAAGGGCAGGCAGGGCCGTCAACATCAACAGAACAAGGGCAAGGGTTCTCATGCTGGCAAGCTCCTTAGAACCGGGTGTTCAGGTCGATCTGCAAGAGGTCGACCTTGAAGGTCGCGCTCGACAGGGTGCCGGTCACGATCGCGGGGTTGGCCGCGTCGATCGGCACGCGCACACCGTCATCCAGATTGCGGCTGCTGGTCAGGCGCAGGCCCAGGGTGGTGCGCTTGTCAAAGGCGTAATTGCCGCCCAGTTGCCAGCCCTTGTAGTTGGTGCCGCCGAGGTGCCAAGTGGTGTCGGTGAAGCCGTCCATCCAGGCATCGCGCTCGAACTTGCGCAGCGCGGCAAAAGCGGTCCAGTCGCCCTTGTTGGCCAGCTTGGGCGCGCCCAAGGTGAAGCGCAATTGCACGCCATTGGTCTTCTCCGCCAGGCCGTCCACAGCCGCTGTGCCCGCCCGGGCGCGGATATCGGCCAGATCAAAACCGCTGTTGTGGACCCAATCAAAGTTGACGCCCAGCTCAACCGGATCAAACTGCTTGAAGGTCAGCCCCGCCGTCAAGTTGATCGGCTGGAACTTGGACGCCAGGCCCCAGACCGGGCCGCCATTGGTGCAAGGCGCGGCGGCATTGGCATTGTTCTCGCTCGTCAGCGGGCAGAGGTTGATGAGGGTGTTGCCCTTCAGCCGCACATTGCTGGGGTATTGCGAGCTGAGATAGGACTGGGTGGCAGCACGCGGGTTGCTGCTGGCCAGGGGCAGCGCGGTTTCGCGCACGCCTTCGACATTTTGGAAGCGATAGGCACCGACAGCCACCCGCGCCAAGGTGTTGTTGCCGATGGCCGTCTCGACCCCGGCCTGCACGCCGAACAACCACTTGTCGCGCTTGTCGGTGTTGAACTCTTCCAACGGGAAGGCGCCGGCGGTGGCGAAGGCAAAACTGCCGCTGGCCAGATTCAGCTCACCTTGAACGGCCAGGCCGTCAAAGCCGAGGTCGTCCGGCCACAGCAGATCGCTGCCGTAAAAGGGGTTGGCCATGCGGCCTGCCAGCAGGCGCAGGTTGTAGCGCGGCTCCCAGCGGATGAAGGCGCGGTCGAGCACCAGGCTTGATTTGTTGAAGCCGCTGCCCAGGGTTTGCGAGGCCGACGTCGGGCCGCTCGTCGTACCCGTCGAGAAGCGGATGCCTGCCGTCAGATCGTCGCTGACCTTGGCGTTGACGCCCAGCCGGGCGCGCAGGGTCAGGCGTTGTCGGTCGATGCCGGTGTTGGTCGCATCGGGGTTCCAGGCGGGCGAGTCGCGCTGCACGCGGTAGCACTCCGCCGGCAGATTGCCGCCCACGTTCAGGCAGGGCACGCCCAGCTGCTGGCCGGTCGTGCCGTCCAGCGCGTAGCTGGGCTTGGCGAAGTTTTCCATCTGCCAGCGCACGCGCACATCGCCCTCGACGCTGATGCCTTTCGTCCACTCCGGCACCTGGCGCGAGTCGGCCCAGCCTTCGTCGCGGGCGGTGCTCAGCACCTCGTTCTTGATCTCTTCGCGGATCTGGGCGCGCAGCGTTTCGCTGACGTAGGGGACACGGATGACGTTGGGCGCGGGCGCAGCGGCAACAGCAGCAACAGCAGGCGCGACGGCTTGCTTCAGCAGCGCATCGGCCCGGTCGCGGGACAGCAGGCCCTGGCTGACCAGGGCGTCGATCAGGCCCAGGGTGGTGGCGCGCAATTGCTCCAGCTCGCGTTTTTCGTCGGCATGGGCAATCGGCAACGCGAGTGCGAGCGCCAGGCACAGCGTGTGTCGTTTGAAAGTGGTGTTCATGAATGACTCAAAAAGTTGGGGTTCAGCAAACCTCAGCCGAGGGGCCGAACGTTCAATCGGAATTTCATTGGCTGGGCCGCCGCAGCGGGCGGTGCGGGCAGCTTCAGGGTGCGGGTGGTGTCGTCGAGCGCGGCATTCAGTTCGGCGTCGAGCTTGCTGTCGCCGGTGGCCTTCAGCTCGAAGCGGCTGATCGCGCCGTCGCGGGTGATCCAGACGCTGAACTCGGCTGTGGCCTGGGTGGCCTCGCTCTTCAGGCTCTTTTCGATGGCATCGCGCAGCAGTTGGCGGGCGGTGTTGCCGTAAAAGCGTTCCTGCGCCCTGTCACTCGACGTGCCGGTCTGCGCCGCCCCGGTCGAAACCGGGCCGCCGTTGTATTCGCTATTGACCTTGCCGGCCGCAAAAGCGCTCGGGCCGTCGCCCGCCGCGCCCTCCATCTTGATCGGCGCATTGGGCGGCTGCGGCGCCTCGGCGGGCTTGAGCACCGGCGCATCAGGCAAGGGCTTGTTCGGCGCGTCCGGCGGCGGTTTGAGGTCCTTGGGCGGCGGTGGCGGCGGCGGCGGCGTGTCGGGCAGGATGGAGATTTTGGAGATCTGGCGCTTCGGGGCGGTGTCTTCGCCGACCAGCTTGCGCAGGTACAAGGCCGCCGCAATCAGCAACGCGACCAGCAGCAGCGCGCCGCCGATCTTGAGCAGGCGGCTCGCCCAGCTACTCGGCTCGATCGAATCCTCGGCCAGCGCGCTCATCTGTGCACCCTTCGGCCTGCGGCCTGTCCCGCCAGGCGGGAGCGAGCTTGCTTGGGACGGCCCGGCGCGGCGCTCATGTCCCAATCCTCGACGTCACGATGCCCATATTCACGCCCAGCTTGTTGCACAGGTCGATCACGGTGACGACCGATTCGTAGTGCGCCCGCGCATCGCCCTTGATGGCGACCGTCATCTGTTTGTCGCGGCTGAAAGCGGCAAGCAGCTGGCGCTCCAGCTCGTCTTCGGACACCGGCGCGCCGTTCAGCAGCAGGCTGCCGTCCGGCGTCACTTGCACCAGGGCCAGCGGATGCTGCTCGGTGCTGGGCTTGTTGCTGGGCTTGGGCAGGCTGATGTTGAGCCCCTGCACCGAGGCGGTCGTCATCAGGATGAAAACGACCAAAAGCACATAGGCGAGGTCCAACATCGGCGTCACGTTGATCGTGTCGTAGGGCTTGGTTTCGTCTTGGACTTTCATCTCAGTTCGCTGCCCGTTTGGTGACCAGACCGATCTCGGTGATGTCGAGTTTTTTGGCCCGCTCCAGCACCTCCATCACCTTGTCGTACTGCGCCCGCGCGTCGGCCTTCAGCACGACCGGCAGTTGCGGGTTGGCGGCCTTGTGTTGGGCGAGGCTGGCCGACAGTTGCTCCATCGTCACCGGGTAGGCGTCGAGGTAGACCGCGCCGTCGGCCGTGATGGTGATGGCCTTGATCTGCGGCTTGGCCAGGCTGTTGGCGGCCTGCGTCTGCGGCGAGTTGACCTTGACACCTTGCACCGAGGCGGTGGTCAGGATGATGAAGGTGACCAGCAGCACATAGGCGAGGTCCAACATCGGCGTGATGTTGATTTCGTCGTAGGGCTGGTTCTCAGCGCGGATGTCGGCGGACATGTGGGGGGTGCTTCAGCTCAAGGCGCGCTGTAGTCTTCAGCAACGCGGGTGATGAACTCGTCGACAAAAATCTGCATATCGGCCGAGATGTTCTTGATCCGCGAGGCCAGATAGTTGTAGCCAAACAGCGAGGGGATGGCGACCGCGAGACCGGCGACCGTGGCCAGCAGGGCCGAGGCGATGCCCGGCGCAATCGCGTTGACGTTCACATCCCCCGCCGCCGCGATGGCTGCAAAGGTCACCATCACGCCCGCCACCGTGCCCAGCAGGCCCAAAAACGGACCGCCCGAGATGGCGATGGTCAACAGCACCATCTGCGAGTTGAGCTTGTGGGATTCACGCACCATGTCGGCATCGACAGCCGCCTTGATCGCGTTCAGCGACGCCCCGGAAATCGCCTTGCGATCCTCGTGTTCATCGGCATGGGTGCCGATGTCACGCTTGTTCAACTCGCGCACACCGGCGCTGTAGAGACGGAACAGCGAGGACTCCTTGTGCTGCGCACCCTGCCCCTCCTGCCCCAGCTTCAACAGCTCGCGCTTGGCATTGCGAAAGCGGCTCAAAAAGCCCCGGTTGGCCTTGTCGGCGCGGATCACCAACACCGTCTTGGCGATCATCACGTAGATGGCGAGCAAGAGCATCACGCCGCAGATCAAGATCACCGCCCAGGCGTCGGTCGTCAGGTTCTTGACAAGGATGATCATGTAGCCGGGTTGCGTGCCGTCTTCGGCGGTGTCGCCACTTTCCAGGTTCGCCCGCACCAGCTTCCCTTCGATGCCTTGCGAGGCGGCGGACAGCATCAGCCACTCGGGCGAGCGCACGCTGGCGCTGACCTGCAACTCATCGGCCACGCCCTGCACGCCGTCGCCGACGCGCAGCTCGCCTTCGATCAGCGCAGTGGCCGCTGACGCCTGTGCGACCGAGGCGCCGTTCAAATAGAGCGCGGCCTGGCCACCGCCCAAGGTCAGCGCCAGATGGTTCCAGGCCCCCGGTGCCAGCATGCCGCCAGCCAAGATCGTCGTGCCGACACGGGCGCTGAGCTTGCCGTCCTTGAGGTTCAGGGCCAGCGGCCCGATCTGCAGCACCGTGCCACTGGGGTTGGCCTCGGGCTTGAGCCAGACCGACACCGTCAGCGCGCCATTGGCGGGAATGCGCAGGCTGTCGCTGGCCGGAAACACCACGGCCGCGCCGCTCAGCTTGGCCGCGCCGCCCAGCAAACCGGTCGCTTCGACGGTCAGCGGCTGGCTGCTTTTGATGCCCTTGACC
>JBBQKT010000116.1:0-9759 GCA_038327205.1 Burkholderiales bacterium
CTCGGGGAAGGCGGTGGCGTAGGCGTCAAAAGTGTCGTCCCAGGCGGCTTCTTTGCTGGCGCCGGCGGCCTTGGCGTCCCAGTCGGCATAAACCTCGGCGGGCACGCTGAAGGGCGGATAGTCCCAGCCGATGGCGGCGCGGGTCAGTGCGATTTCATCGGCGCCGAGCGGTTCGCCATGGGCCTTGGACGTGTTGGCGCGGTTCGGGCTGCCCTTGCCAATGTGCGTCTTGGCGATGATCAAGGTGGGCTTGTCGGCGCTTTGCTTGGCCATGGCAATCGCCTTGTCCACCGCGTCGATGTCGTGGCCATCAATCGGGCCGATCACGTTCCAGCCGTAGGCGGCAAAGCGGCCGGCGGTGTTGTCGATGAACCAGGGTGCCACCTGGCCGTCGATGGAAATGCCGTTGTCGTCATAGATGGCGATCAGCTTGTTCAGCTTCCAGGCACCGGCCAGCGCGCAGGCCTCGTGGCTGATGCCTTCCATCAGGCAGCCGTCTCCCAGGAAGGCATAGGTGTGGTGATCGACCACAGCAAGCCCGTCGCGGTTGAATTCCTTGGCCAGCATCTTCTCGGCCAGCGCCATGCCCACCGCATTGGTGATGCCCTGGCCCAAGGGGCCGGTGGTGGTTTCGACGCCGGGGGTCACGCCGACTTCGGGGTGGCCAGGCGTCTTGCTGTGCAGTTGGCGGAAGTTCTTCAGCTCCGCCATCGGCAGGTCGTAGCCGGTCAGGTGCAAGAGCGCATAAATCAACATCGAGCCGTGGCCGTTGCTCAACACAAAGCGGTCACGGTTGGCCCAGTGCGGGTTGGCCGGGTTGTGGCTCAGGTGGCGGTCCCACAGCGCGACGGCAATGTCGGCCATGCCCATCGGCGCGCCCGGATGGCCGGAATTGGCCTGCTGCACGGCATCCATGGCCAGTGCGCGAATGGCGTTCGCCATCAAAGTGGAATTTTTGGAGGCAGCAGCGGTTTGGGCCATGGCGTGGGGGCTTGGAGTGGCAGACGGGAGCCGCAGTTTACAAGGCGCGATGCGGCGAGCCCGCTTCGAAGACGGCGCAGACAGTCATTCAGACCCATCATTTGGGCGCTGAAATCGTGATGAAGTACCGAAAAAATCACCGCTTGTCTCGTTTGAATTTATCATTTTTATCACATAAAAATCATACTGGTGGCTGGTTTATCAAATACGCAATTCGATGTTGTCGGCCCAGCCGGCACACGGTTTGGGGAGCAAGGGTTTGAATCACGATCAACACACAGCCGACACGATTCTTTTCGTGGATGACGAGCCTTCCATTCTGAGTGCGCTGCGGCGCCTGTTCCGGCCCAGCGGTTACCGCATTTTGATGGCCGAAAGTGGTGCGGCGGCGCTCGCGCTGATGGACGAGAACACGGTCGATCTGGTGCTTTCGGACATGCGCATGCCCGAGATGGACGGTGTGCAACTGCTCGAACAGGTGCGGGTGCGGTCACCGGCCACGTCGCGCATGCTGCTGACCGGTTATGCCGACATCGGCGCCACCATCGCCGCCATCAACCGGGGCGAGATCCATCGCTACCTGACCAAGCCCTGGGACGATCAGGACTTGCTGCTGTCGGTGCGTGACGGCCTCGACCGCCGCCGCCTGGAACAGGACAACCAGCGCCTGCAGGCCTTGACCCAGAGCCAGAACGAACAGTTGCAACAGTCCAACGCATTGTTGGAGCGACGGGTGGCCGCGCGGACGCAGGAGCTTGAGCAGATCAACAGCATGCTCAACACCGCATTCGCTGAAACGGAGGAAAACTTCCTGCTGTCGATCAAGGTCTTCGCCGGGCTGATGGAACTGCGCGACGGCAGCCTGGTCGGCATGTCCCGCCATGTGGCCCTCCTGGCGCGCCGGACGGCCGAGCGGCTGAAGCTCAGCCCGCAGGCGCAGCAGGATGTCTATGTCGCCAGCCTGCTGCATGAGGTCGGCAAGATCGGCTTGCCAGACGCCCTGCTGCGCAAGCCGATGTCCACCTTGCACGGCGAGGAGTTGATGCTGTACCGCCGACATCCACTCAACGCCGAGACCGCCTTGATGGCCCTGCCCAGGCTGCACCGCGTTGCCAAGATCGTGCGAAGCCATCAGGAGCGCATCGATGGCAAGGGATTTCCGGATGGCAGCTCGGGGACCGAGGTCAGCGTGGAGGCGCAGATCGTCGGCATTGCCAGCACCTACGAAGCGCTGCAACGCGGCCGCATGTCGGAGAACAAGCATTCGGCGGCCGAGGCTATGGCGCTGATACGCGGTGGCGCCGGCACCCGGCATGAACGCAGCGTGGTGCAAGCCTTTACCGACATGTTGACCGAGAGCCCGTCCGAGCAGCCGCAGGACCGGGCAGTCGGCGTGATGGACTTGCGCGAAGGCATGGTGCTGGCGCGCGACCTGCTGAGCAACCAGGGCAGCCTGCTGCTGGCAGCCGGCTTTGCCTTCGACGCGCGGGTCATCCGGCAGATTCAAGAATTTGCCGCCAGAGGCACGCACAAGCTGGACCTGCGGGTCAAGACAGTCCCGGCAGGCGCCGCCCCGACGGCGCCCGCCCAAGCCCACTGAAAGATCACGATGACGCACCGAATCCTGCTGATCGACGACGAACCCCATGTGCTGCGGGCGCTGGAGCGCCTGTTGCGCCGAGTCGGCAACAGCACCCGGCCCTTGCGGGTGGTCAGTTGCACGCATCCGGCCAAAGCGCTGGAGTTGGCCCGGGAATACACCTTTTCCATCGCCATCTCCGACTACCGCATGCCTCACATGAACGGCGTCGAGTTGCTGGCGCGGCTTTATCTGCAGCAGCCCGCCTGTGCGCGGGTGCTTTTGTCGGGCTTCACCGACCAGGTGGGGCTGCTCGGTGCGATCAACGAAGCCAAGATTTCACGCTTCATGACCAAACCCTGGGACGACCAGGAACTGCAGGACACCGTGTTGGAGCTGCTGGCCATGCGGCAGCAGCAGTTGGACCAGCAAGTGCTGGCCGACGAGGCACTCGTAGGCCGGGGCGCCATGAGCCTGCAGACGCAAGAGCTGCGCCGGCTGGAAATGCTGGAGCCTGGCATCACCCATGTTGAACACGATGCCGATGGCGCGGTGATTCTGGACTGGGGCCAGACGGTATGAACGCGCAGGCGCTGGACGATACCTTTGTGCTGGCCCTGGAGGCCGTCAGCGTGCCCTTGTTCGTGCATGCCGGCGAGCGGGTGCTGCATGCGAACGCGGCAATGCAGCGGCTGCTCGGCTTTTCGCAGGAGGCCTTCACCCAGCTTCGGCATGAAGAATGGGCCAAGCCCAGCGATCAGGCCGCACTGCGCGCCTACGGTGACCGGGCGGTCGATGAAAGCGGCCAATTGCCGGTCCATGAGGTGGAGGCGCTCACCATCTATGGCTCGTCACGCCACCTCGAAATCACCGCCTGCCCGGTGCAGACGGTCAGCGGCAAGGTCGTCGTCACCACCTGCCAAGACCTCAGCGACATCCGGCACGTTCAGAACAGCCTGCTCGAGACCGGGCAGGTGATGCAACAGATTCTCGACAACGACCCGGTGGCCGCCTTCGTCATCGACAACGACCGCCGCATCACCCACTGGAACCTGGCCTGCGCCCGGCTGACCGGCTTTGCGCCGGCGGACATGATCGGCCGCAGCGACGCTTGGCGCGCCTTCTACCCGCAGGAACGCCCGCTGCTGGTGGACATGATCGTCGCGGAAGGCGGCAGCCATCACCAGGCCCTCAAGCTGGGCGGCAATGTGCACCCTTCGGCGACGATCGCCCGTGCCTACGAAAACGAGGACTTTTTTGCCGATCTGGGTGGCAGTGGGCGCTGGATCTTCTGCACCGCCGCGCCCCTGCTGGACACACAGGGGCAGGTGGTCGGGGCGATCTCAACCCTGCTCGACGTGACGCAGCGCCACCAGGCCGAAGAAGCGCTCAAGCGACACAAGCATGAACTCGAGGATATGGTGGCGGCGCGCACGGCCGAGCTGTTGCTGACCCATCACCAGCTGGAGGCCTTCCTGGAAAACGCCTCGGTTGGCATCGCCTACACCGAGGGCGCAAAAATCACGCGCAGCAACAAGAAGTTCGCCGAGATCTTCGAGGTCGACGGCGGCACCGCCGACATGTCGACGCAAGACCTCTTCCCGAGCCCGCAAGCCCATGCCGAGTTGATCCGCATCGTGCTGCCACGCCTGCGTGCCGGAGAGTCCTTGACTCACGAAACCGAGATGTGCACCAGCCGGGGCCAACGGCTTTGGGTGCAGCTGATCGCCTATGCCAGCGACGCCAGCCGGCCCACCGAGGGTGTCTGGTGGCTGCTGCAGGACCGCAGCGAGGTGACCCGCGCCCAGGAAGAACTGGTGCTGAACTACCGGGACATGAGGAAGACCAATGCCCGCTTGGCGGAGGCTCAAAGCCAGCTGCTGCAGTCGGAAAAGCTCGCCTCCATCGGGCAGTTGGCGGCCGGTGTGGCGCACGAGATCAACAACCCGGTCGGCTTTGTCAGCGCCAACCTCAACTCATTGCGACGCCATGTCGAGCCGCTGCTCGCCCTGGTGCATCTGTATGGCGCCATCGACCTGTCCCGCGACAACCCGCCGCTGCACGCGCAGATTGAGGCACTCAAGCGCAGCGCCGATCTCGACTTCGTTTGTGAGGATCTGCCGCAGCTGCTGGCCGAAAGCGACGAGGGGCTGAACCGGGTCAAGCGCATCGTGCAGGACCTGAAGGACTTTTCGCGCGTCGACCATGCGGATTGGCAAGAGGCCGACCTGCATCAGGGCCTCAACTCCACCCTCAACGTCGCAAGCAGCGAATACAAGTACAAGGCCGAGATCGACCGCCACTACGGTGTGCTGCCGCCGGTGCGCTGCCTGGCCGCGCAGCTCAACCAGGTGTTCATGAACATGATCGTGAATGCCGCCCACGCCATCACGGGCAAGGGCGAGATCCGCCTGTCAACCCGCTGCGAGGGCGACTGGGTCTGTGTGGAAATTGCCGACACCGGCGCGGGCATGAGCGAGGAGGTGCGCCGACGCATCTTTGACCCGTTCTACACCACCAAACCGGTCGGCCAGGGCACCGGGCTCGGGCTGTCGTTGTCGTTTTCCATCGTGCAAAAGCATGGGGGTCGCATCGAAGTGAGTTCAACACCGGGCAAAGGCAGCTGCTTCAGCATCTGGCTCCCGGTCCTGGGCCCGACCGCCGCCCTGCCGCCGACGGCGCAGCTTGCCTGACCTTGATCTAAAGCAAGGCCGACGGCCCGGCTTGTGTCAGGCTGGCCCACTCGCGCAGGAGGATTCATGCCAGCACCCATCACCGTGACCATCATTTGCGACGAGCATCGCGCCCTGAGCGCCATGCTGCGTTCGATCCCCCTGTTGCTGGCCGAGCACCGCCGCCACGGCAGCCTGCCGGATTTCAAGGCGCTGCGCGCCATGCTGTTTTACGTCGACGAATTCCCCGAGCGTCTGCATCACCCGAAGGAGTCGCAGCTGCTGTTCCCCAAGCTGCGTGCCCGTGCCCCCGCGCTGCGCGAATGCCTGGACGAGCTGGACGCCGACCACGCACGGGGTGAGCGCGCCATCCGCGAGTTGCAACACAGCCTGCTGGCCTTCGAGATGATGGGCGAGGTTCGGCGCGAACGCTTCGAGCAGCAGGTGGCGCGTTACGTCAATCTGTACCTGCGGCATATGGCCCGCGAGGAAAGCGAGGTGCTGCCCGTCGCCCTGCGTGTGTTGAGCGCCGACGACTGGGCCGATCTGGACGAGGCCTTCAGCAGCAACCGCGATCCGCTGACCGGCCACCTGCCCGATGCCGATTACGAAGCCCTGTTCCAGCAGGTGCTTTGCAACACGCCGGCCCCGGTCGGCCTGGGCCCGCCGCTGACATCGGGGCATTGACGCGGGCCAGCACACCCTGGCTGTCCGGCAGCCGGGCCAGGTTGCTGGCGCCATAAGCCCGGTCGATGACATGCCTCTGCATCCGCTTCAGCGCGTCGGCGATTCAAGGCCGGTCCTGGCTCGACACAGTTTCCAGCGGGGCGATGTCGGCCCACTGCGCCAAGGAACGCGGTGCCAGGTTCTGCAGCTTCGCCACGTCGAGGCTCGTGCCCCCGCCCTGCACACCCAGCACGCCCATCCAGCGGTTGCGGCCCGCTGCCTTGGCGGCAAACAGTGCGCTGTCCGCCAAGGCGATGACGGCACTCCAGTCGAGCGCACGCGGCTGCGCCGTGGCCAGCGGGAAGCAGGCAAACCCGATCGAACAACTGATGCCGATCGCGCCGCCGCCGGGCAGGCTGAACGGGGTTGCGGCCACCATCGCGCGAGCCCGCTCGGCCAGCTCGGCAGCGTGTACCCGTGAAGTCGCCCGCGCCACGATCAGGAACTCCTCACCGCCCCAGCGCACCAGATGATCGGCCTCGCGGAAAACCGGCTGCAACCGGCCGCGCATCTGCATCAACACGGCGTCGCCGGCGGCATGACCGAGCTCGTCGTTGACGCGCTTGAAATGGTCGACGTCGACCAAGAAAAACACCAGATCGGCGTCTGCCGGGGCGGCCTGGCCAGCGCCAAGGTCCGCATGGCGGCGCAGCACCGTCGCGCAGTCTTGGGCAATGTGCTGGGTGAGGAAGCGCCGGTTGCGCATGCCGGTGAGCGGGTCAGTGAGGCTCGATTCCTCCAGCGCCGCCGTGCGCTGCCGGACCTTTTCTTCGAGCTGGCGCTGCAGCACCAGCAAGCGCGAGGTGCGCCAGCGCACGCCTGCCCACATCAGCGTGAGCAGCCCGAGGCCGAGCAGGGCGCGGGCCCACCACTGCTGCCACCAGGCGGGCAGCACGCGCAGCGGCACCCGCAACTCCTCAGCCCCCCAAGCGCCACTGCGGTTCGCGGCGCGGATGCGCAGCAAATACTGCCCGGGCGCCAAGTTGGCGTAGCTGGCCAGGCGCAGATCGGCATCGGCGGCCTGCCAATCGGCATCGAACCCGTCCAAGCGATAGGCATAGCGAACCCGCTCCGGCTCCCCGAACTCCAGCGCCACGAACTCGACGCTGACCCGTCGCTGGCCCGGCTGCAGGGTGACACCCTGCACAGCAACGCCGGCTGGCAAGGACTTGCCGTCCACCGTCAGCTGCGACACCTGCAGCGGCGCCAGCTCGCTGGGGGGCTCAAAAGCCTCGGGCCGCACCACCAACAGGCCGCGGCTGCCGCCGAAAAGCATCCGCCCGTCCGGCAGCTGCGCGTAGGAGGAAAACCACGGCATGCCGATGCGCACGCCGTCGGCGGCACCGATTTCATCGAGGCGGTCGGTAGCGGGGTCGTAGACGTTCAGCTGCGTCCAGATGCGACCGCGCCCGTCCTCCAACAAATTGGCACCAAAGGGCTTGCCGATGCTGCCGTGCCGCTCGCTGATGCGGTCGAAGCTGGCCTGGGCACCGTCCCATGCGGTCATGCGGTGCAGGCCCGCCACCGCCGTGTCGGCCCACAAACTACCCTGGCGGTCAAACAACAAGCCGATCACCACCGGGCCGGCCAGCCCGCGGCCGGCGGCAGCCGGCACACGGCGCAGATCCGCATTGCCCGCATCGTGACGGAACAGGCCCATCGCCGTGCCGACCCAAACCGCGCCGTCGGGCGCCTCCGCCAGGGCGTGGATCATGCCGTCGACCGCCACACCGGCCCCGGCCGCGTCCCTGGCCTGCAGCCGCACCGGCTTTGCCGCCCCTGCGGCCAGCCGGTACACCCCGTCGTAAGTGGCGATCCAGAGGCTGCCGTCGCGCGCGGCCAGCAACCGCCGAGCTTGGCCGCCGGGGTGCGTCAGCGGCCGCTGGGTGGGCAGGCGCTGGCCCGCGCGGTTGAATCGGTAGAGGGCGTCACCGGCAGCGGCCCACACGATGCCGTCTGCTTGCTGGGCCAGCGCATCCACTGGGGCGTCCAGCTTGGGCAAGCTGCCGCGCGCTCGCAATTGAGCGTCCAACACCGCCACGCCATCACCTTCGTTGGCGGCCCAGACCTGCCCGTCGTCGAGTGCCAACAGGGCGCGAAGACTGAGCTCGGCGAGTGGGCTGCGGGTGTTGCTGTCGGCCGAGCGCACGCTGATCGCAGATTGCCGCGGATCATGCCGCTGCAGCCCCACCCCCAGGCCCCCCACCCAGACGGCACCGGCACGGTCGGTCAGCAGCGCCGTCACCTGGTTGCCCGCGAGGCCCTGCGGCCGTTGCGCTTCGTAGCGGAGCTGGCGCAGGGGCTGGCCACTCGCCGCGTCAAACCAGTCGATGCCACGGGTTCGCCCCACCCAAACCGGGCCCTGGGTCGCTTGGGTAAAGGCGGTCACTGCCGCACCGGCCGCGCCGTTTTGGCGCGCCAGTTGGCGTGCCAGCAGGGTCGCGGGTTCGATCACGAACACGTCGCCTTGCTGGGTGCCGGCCCAGATGCGCCCGTCCTCGGCCTCCCACAAGGCCTGTACTTGGCGCGCAGCCAGGCCCGGCACCGGCTCGAACACCGTTGCACCGGCGCGCCGCCGGCTCAAACCCTGCCAGGTGCCCACCCACAGATCCCCGTGCCGGTCGACCCGCAGGGCCTCCACCCGGTCATCCGGCAGGCTGCCCGGGCGGCCATCGCTGGCAATCCGGGTGGTGCGCCCGCTGGCAGGCTCAAAACGCTGCAATCCAAGCCCCAAGCTGCCGATCCAGATGGCCCCGTCGCGGCCTTCGGCCAGGGCAAGAATGGCCGGCGCCGTCGGCAGCGCCGTATCGGCCGCGCCTTCGAGGGCTGGTGTTGCAGCGGCTGGCAAGTCCTGGCACAGGCTGATGCGATCGGTCTTGGGGTCAAACACCGCCAGCCCACGGGCCTCGGTGCCAATCCAAACCCGCCCGTCGGCCGAGGCGACCAACGCACGGACCCAGCCCAAATTGCGCTCGATTGGGCGCTGCGCATCCAGCTCCTGCGGTCGCAGCCGGTAGCCGTCGAAGCGCACCAGGCCATCACCGGTGGCGATCCAGAGGAAGCCCGCCGCGTCCTGCGCCAAGGCAGCCACCACGGCGCGGGGAATACGGCCCTCAGCAATCGACTCGAATTGCGGCTCCGCGCTCAGCGCGACTGAGCCAGCTGGCCCTGGCGCAGGATGGACGGCGGAGGTGGCAGGTGGCGTGGCGGATGAAGTGGCAGATGAATTGGCGACGCAGGCGCCGGCCAACATGGCAAAAACCCACAGCTTCATTGCGCGCACCAACATACCGACTCCTAGACCATGCCCTGCTGAGAACCTGGTGCGAACCTGGCGTTCAAGCCAGATTCTTCCGGGGAGTCTTCCCCTGCCGCGCAAAAACTCTAAGCGGCCAGCGGTTGGCTGATCGCGTCGATGCGCGCCAACACTTCTTGGGTCAGCTTCGGCGTCAGGGCCAGCGCACCCAGGTTGTCATGCAACTGGCTCATTTTGCTGGCGCCCAGGATCACGGTGGACACGCGTGGGTTGTGGTTCGCCCAAGCGATGGCCAGTTGCGCCACATTGCCGCCCAGATCGGCCGCGATGGTTTCCAACTCGGCCACCGCCTTGTTCTTGGCCGGGTCGAGCAGGCTTTCGTGCAGATAAGCCAGGTTGTCCATCGCACCACGGCTGCCGGCGGGCGCTGTGCCGCTCTTGTACTTGCCGGTCAGCAGACCCGACGCCAACGGGCTCCAGGTCGTCAGGCCCAGGCCGGTGTCTTCATAGAGCCGGGCGTATTCCTGTTCGACCTTGGTACGGTG
>JBBQKT010000117.1:0-9759 GCA_038327205.1 Burkholderiales bacterium
GGCCAGCGATGAAGTCTTTGCCTCGGCCGCCCGCAATATGCGCGCGTTCCAGGGTGCCGCCACTGGCACCACGCCGTTTGCCACCACGGCCGCCGGCTTTGCCGCCATCAAGGGCACGCTGAAGCCCGAGACCTCGGACACCGTCGAGGCCGGCTGGCGCACCCAGAACGCGCTGTACCAGGGCTCGCTCACCGCCTACCTGGTCAACTTCCATGACCGCCTGCTCGGCGTGCAGCAAGGTGCCGGCATCCAGGGCAACCCCACCGTGCTGTCCAACGTCGGCGGCGTGCGCTCCACCGGCGTCGAAGCGGCCTTGTCGCTGCGTCTGGCACCCGGCATCAACTGGTACAACAGCCTGAGCCAGAGCAATGCCACTTACCGCAACGACGTCGTCAGCAACGGCGTCAGCGTGGCCACCAAGGGCAAGCATGTGACCGATGCGCCGGACACGATGCTCAAGTCCATCCTCAGCTACGACCGCGGCGACCTGTTCGGCAGCGTCGGCCTGGACAGCATGAGCAAGCGCTACTACACCTACCTGAACGACGGTGTGGTGCCTGCACGCACCTTGGCCAATCTGAGCGCCGGCTACCGCAGCAAGTCGCTGGGTTTTGTGTCCGAGGGCAGCGTGCAGGTGGGCGTGAGCAATCTGTTTGACAAGCAGTACATCTCCACCGTCGGCAGCAATGGCTTCAGCAACAGCGACCCCACCGGCACCGGCCAGACCCTGCTGACCGGCTCACCACGCCAGCTGACCATCACCTTCTCGGCCAAGCTGTGAACCCCGCCCGCCGCCACTTGTTGCTGGCATCAGGCTTGGCGGCGGCGGGTCTGCCGTCGCTGGCCTTGCCGGCGGATGGCAAACGACTTCAGCAGTTGCGGATAGCCTTTGGCTCCTGCGCCCGCCAGGACAAACCGCAGCCAATCTGGCAGGCCATCACGGCGGCCAAGCCGGATCTGTTTGTCTTTCTGGGCGACAACTTCTATGCCGATGCGCGGGACGAAAAAACCCTGCGCCAGCGCTACACCGAGTTCCACGCCGTCACGCCCCTACAGGCGTTTCGGCAAAGCACGCCGCACCTGGCGATCTGGGACGACCATGACTTTGGCGACGACGACGAGGGCGGCGACTACCCGCTCAAATCGCTGTCGCAGCAGCTGTTCTGCGACGAATGGCAGGAGCCCGCCGATTCGCCTCGCCGCCGTCGCAGCGGTGTCTATGAGAGCTACCGAATCAACACCGGCGGGCGCAGCGTGCAGATCATCCTGCTGGACCTGCGCTTCAACCGCACTGCCCTGGTCACCGACCCGAAGCAAAAGAGCGACTACCGCACCCTGGTGGCTCGGGCCAAGGCCTCCGGCCAGCCAATGAGCGGCTGGTATGTGCCCAACCCCGACCCTGCAGCCAGCATGCTGGGTGCGGAGCAATGGGCCTGGCTGGAGCAGCAACTGAAAGAGCCGGCTGACCTGCGACTGATCGGCTCCAGCGTGCAGTTTGCGGCCGAGGGCACGGGCTGGGAATGCTGGGCGAACTTTCCGCTTGAGCAGCAGCGGCTGATTGACCTGATCAAAAAGACCCGCGCCGAGGGCGTGGCCCTGATCAGCGGCGACATGCATTACGCCGACATTTCGCGCCGCGACGTGACGGGCGCCTACCCGCTGTGGGACGTGACCTCCAGCGGCCTGACCGAGGTCTGGGACATCCCGACGCCCAACCGCCGCCGGGTTTCCGAGGTGCTGGCCGCGCAAAATTTCGGGCTGCTGGACATTGACTGGTCGGCGCCGCAGGTCACACTGCAGTTCAGCCTTTGCGATGTGCTCGGCCAAGCGCGCATCCGCCAATCGATCGCCCTGGACTCGCTCAAATTCCCGACGTGAAAACCATGAAGATTTGTCTGTCTGTGATGGCCCTGGCCTTGGGCTTGAGCGTGAGTTTTGGCCTTCAAGCCCAGACGCTCAAAGAATTGGAACCCGCCGCCCGCAAAGAAGGTCGCATTGCCAGCGTCGGCATGCCCGACGTCTGGGCCAACTGGGGCGCGACCTGGGGCGATTTGAAGCGGCTTTACGGCATCGAGCATGTCGACACCGACATGAGCAGCGCCGAGGAGATCGCCAAGATCGAAGCCGAGCGCAGCAATGCGACGGTGGACATCGGCGATGTGGGCTTTGAGTTCGGCGCGATCGCCAAGGCGCGCGGCATCACCCGCGCCTACAAGCCCAGCAGCTGGGCCGAGGTGCCCGATTGGGCCAAGGACGCCGACGGCCACTGGGCGCTAGCCTACACCGGCACCATCGCTTTTGCGGTCAACACCCGCCGTGTGAGCAGCGTGCCGCGCAGCTGGAAGGACTTGTTCGCCGGCAACTATCGGGTGCTGATCGGCGAAGTCGGCCGCGCCGCGCAGGGCAATGCCGGCGTGCTGGCGGCCGCCCTTGCGCTGGGCGGCGACGAGACCCGCCTGCAGCCGGCACTTGCCGCCTTTGCCCAGCTGGCCAAGGCGCGCCGACTCGTCACCGTCAACCCGGCACCCGCGCTGATGGAGCGCGGCGAGGCCGATGTGTTCGTGCTGTGGGACTTCAACGCGCTGAGCTACCGCAGCAAGATCCCGAATGCGGCGGACTACGAGGTGCTGATCCCGTCCGACGGCTCGGTCACCAGCGGCTACACCACCATCATCAACAAGAACGCGCCGCACCCGAACGCCGCCATGCTGGCCCGCGAATACATCTTCAGCGACGCCGGCCAGATCAACCTGGCACGTGGCCATGCCCGGCCGATCCGGGTCGCCAGCCTGAAGCTGCCGGCCGATGTGCAGGCAAAGCTTGTCGACGCCGCGCAGTACAAAAGCGCCCGCGCGATCAAGCCCGCCGTCTGGACCGAAGAAGTCAAAAAACTGCCGCGCGCCTGGCAACGTGAGGTGATCGGGGCGGCTCAATGAACGCCGACAACATGAACACCAACAACAAGCTGGTTCTGCTGCTGATCGACGGCCTGCGGGCCGACACCGCCCGCGACACGCTGGGCTATTTGCAGGCGCTGAACGAAGCCGGGCGGGCCCGCTGGAGCAACTTGCGCTGCGAAATGCCCAGCCTGTCGCGCCCGCTCTATGCCACCGTCATCAACGGCCTGCGCCCGCTGGACCACGGCGTGGTCAGCAACACGCAGGCCGGTGTGCGGTGCGGCGAGACGATCTTTCACGACCTGGCCGCGCAGGGCCACAGCACGGCCATCGCGGCTTACCACTGGTTTTTCGAGCTGCTGGCGGGCGAGGTCTTTCAGCCGCTGCTGCACCGCCATGCGGTGCCGGCTTCGCTGAGCCCCTCGCTGCGCGGTGCCGCCTGGTATTGGGAAGACGACTACCCCGACTCCCACCTGCTAGCCGATGCCGAGCACCTGCGCCGCACCCACGGACCCGACCTGCTCTTCATCCACCCGATGGGCTGCGACCATGCCGGTCACCAGCATGGCGGCGAATCGGCTGCCTACAACTACACCGCCCGCAAGATGGACATGGGCCTGGCCCTGTTGATCCCGCTGTGGCAGGCGGTCGGCTACGACGTGCTGCTGACCAGCGACCACGGCATGAACGCCGACCGCATGCACGGCGGCGTGCAGGAGGTCGAGCGCGATGTGCCCCTGGTGTGGCTGCCGCACGGCACGTCGGCGCGCGACGAGGCCGCCCGCTGGCCCGTGCTACCGACCACGCAGCTGGGCCTGCGCGAGTTCGTGTTGCAACATTTGAGAGGCTGATGAATCTGTCCGCCCGGGCGGCCACCTACGTCGCCCTGCCCCTGCTGTTGCTCGCTGGGCTGGCGGTGCTGCTGCCCTTCGGCTGGCGCAGCGCCGACCTGCTGCGCGCCTGCCTGCAGGGCGACAGCTGCGCCGTCAGCGAGCTGCTGGCCGACAGCTATTACTTGCTGGCCCTGTGGAACACGGTCTGGATCTCGGCGCTATCGACCCTGATCGCGCTGGCCCTGGGCCTGGGTGCGGCGGTGGCCCTGGCCGCCCTGCCCGGCTGGCGGCAACCCGCCACCCTGTTGGCCAGCCTGGGTGCCAACTTTGCCGGGGTGCCGCTGGCGGTGGCGATGACCCTGCTGTTCGGCGCGCAGGGCATCGTCAGTGGCTCACTGAACCTGGCCGGCCTGGCCCTGCCGTTTGACCTTTACCGCAACTCTGGCCTGCTGGTGGCCTATGTCAGCTTTCAGGTGCCGCTGGCCCTGTTGCTGCTGATGGCCCCGGTGCAGCAAATGAGCGGCGAAGGCCTGCTGGATGCCGCCGCCACCCTCGGCGCCGGGCCTTGGCTGTTCTGGCGGCGCGTCGGCATTCCGCTGCTGTTGCCCAGCCTGGTCGAGGTGGGCAGCCTGCTGTTTGCCAATGCCGCCGCGGCCTACGCCACGCCCTTCGCCCTGTCGGGCACGGCGACCAATGTGCTGGCGGTGCGCATTGCCGCCCTGGTCAGCGGTGATATTTTTTCGCAACCCGAACTCTCGGCCCTGCTGGCGCTGTTGATGTTCGCGATGCTGGTGACGGTGATTGGCGGGGGGCGCTGGCTGGCGCGGCGGCTGAGCTTGGCTTCAAGGTCAGGGACGGCATGAGGCTCTCCCGCCTGGCCCTGCTCGCCGTCCTGCTGCTGACCCTGCTGCCGCCGCTGGCAGTGCTGCTTTACGCCATGTCGGAGCGCTGGGACCGCAGCCTGCTGCCCGAGGGCGCGACCCTGCGCTGGCTGATCAGCGCGGCATCAGACCCCCGCAGCCATGCCGCCGTCTGGAACACCGTCGCGCTGTCCCTGTTGAGCGCCCTGCTGGCCCTGTTGCTGGGCAGCGCGGCCAGCTTGACCGCCCGGCTGGCAGCGCCGCGCCTGTTGGCCCTGCTCGATGCGCTGGCCCTGCTGCCCTATGCGATCCCGCCGGTGGTGATTGCCATCGGCGCGCTGGAGCTGTTTGTCGGCCGTTGGGGCGCCTATCTTGATGTGCGGCTGGTGTACGTGGGCGTGGTCACGCCGCTGCTGTTCCCGCTGGTGCACAAGACCCTGGGCGCGGCCTTGCAGCAGATCGACGCCGCGCAGCTGCTGGAGGCCGGCCGCACCCTGGGTGCCAGCGACGCGCTGACCCTGCGCCGCGTGCTGCTGCCCTTGCTGGCGCCGGCCCTGCTCGCGGCCCTGCTGCTGTGCTGGGTGACGGCGGCGATGGAGTTCGCGATTGCCAACCTGCTGCTGGGCGGCACGGTCGAGCTGCTGCAGCCGATGATGAACAGCCTGCGCGGCGTCAACGGGCACGAATCGGCCGCGCTGATCGTGTTGAGTTTTGGGGTGGTGGCGCTGCTTGGCGGCGTGGCCCAAGGAGTGATGAGATGGCAAGCGACAAGACAACGAAGCCCGAGCCAGTGATGCATGAACTGCAAGTGCGGCAGGCCCGCGTGCAGCTTGGCGCCCGCGAGGTCTTGCGCGGCGTCGACCTCGACATCCCCAAGGGCGAGGTGCTGGCCCTGCTGGGCGGCTCGGGCTGCGGCAAGACGACCCTGCTGCGGGCGATTGCCGGGCTGGTGCCGCTCGGCGCGGGCGAGATCGTGATCGCCGGGCGCAATGTCACCCGCCTGTCGGCCCAGCAGCGGGGCGTGGGCGTGGTGTTTCAGCATTACGCGCTGTTCCCCAACCTCAGCGTGCTGGAGAACATCAAGTTCGGCGTGCTGGCCGATGGCCACGGCCAGGCCGAGGCAACGGCCCGTGCGCAGGAGTTGCTGCAGCTGGTGGAGTTGCAGGCGCTGGCCCAGCAACTGCCCGGCCAGCTCTCGGGCGGCCAGCGTCAGCGGGTGGCACTGGCGCGGGCGCTGGCGCGCAAGCCCTCGCTGCTGCTGATGGACGAGCCGTTCTCGGCCCTGGACGAGTCATTTCGGCTGCCGCTGCGGCGCTCGTTCCGCCGCCTGCAGCAGGCGCTGGGCCAGACCTGCCTGGTGGTCACCCACGACCGCGAAGAAGCCTTTGAGCTGGCCGATCAGGTGGCGGTGATGTTTGACGGTGGCATCGAGCAATGCAGCCGCCCGACCGAGCTTTGGCGGCGCCCGGCAACCCGGCGGGTGGCCGATTTTCTGGGGGCCTTCAATGGCCTGGATGCCAGCCGCGCACCCGGCGACTTGCGGCGCGACGGCGGCAGCTGGATCGCCCCCATCGCTGCCCTGCAGCAGGCGGCCACCCACGCCGCCAACTTCAACAGCTGCGACTACTGGCCGCTGCAGGCCCAGGTGCTGGCGCGCTACCCGGGCCAGCAGCGGGTCGCGCTGGACCTGCGCACCGAGGCTGGCGACAGCCTGGTGATGTGGCTGGACCACGGTGATGCGCAGCCGGCCGAGGGCAGTTGGCTGGCGCTGCGTCTGCCGGTGGCGGACCTGCAGCACATGGCCCGCTGAAGATTCAAGTCAAAGCTGCCGGGCCTTCGCGGCGACTGCTGCCAACGCCGGCTTCAACTCATCCCACGCCTCGCGATCAAAGCCCAGCGGCTTGCGCAGGACGCCGGCCTTGAAGCGGCTCAGCAACACGCCCTTGCAGGCGATGGCGATGGTGTTGCTGTGGTCGGCGTCGCCGATGAACAGCACCTCGTTGCCGAAGGTTCGCTCAATCCGGGCGACCTGGGCGTCGAAGTGGCGGTGCCCGGTGTGCAGATTGGCCACCATCAAGCCATTGGGCTGCAGGGCGTCGAAACAGTCGTCATAAAAACGCTGCGAGCACAGAGCCGGTGGCTGGCCCTGGTCGTCAAACCCGTCGACCAACAGGACGTCCATGCGGTAGGGCGGGAAGCGCACGAACTCGGCCCCATCGCCGCGCTGCACGCGAAAGCGCTCATCGTCGGGCGGCACGCTGAACTGCTCGCGCAGGGCGATCACATGGGGGTTGATCTCGATCACCTTGATGCGGGCGGCCGGCAGGTGGCGGTAGCAGAACTTGGCCAGCGAGCCGCCGCCCAGGCCGATCATCGCCACCGTTTCCGGGCGGGGGTTGAACAGCAGAAAGCCCATCATCGTGCGGGTGTAATCCAGGTCAAGCGCATGCGGATGGCGCGTCTGCATGCGGCTCTGGATTTCGCAGATGGAAAACTGCATCGCCTTGGTGTCCAGCGTCTCGTAGACAAAGGGTTTGACGTGGTCGGCGAGATCTGAGGGTTCGAACATGGTGCCGATTTTAGGCACCCAGGGCCCAGGGGGAATTTCAGCGCCGTCGCGGCGGCCGCGCTGCTGCCAGCGCGGGCTTCTGGGGAAGCGGCAAAGGCGACGGCAAAGTCGGCGGCAAAAGCGGCGGCAAGGCGAGCCCTTCGTGCAAGGCCACCTGCGTGAGTGCGGTCTCGAACTGCGCACGGGACAGGGCCGCGACCCGGTGCAGATAGGCATGCAAGGCGGCGTCGGCCGCGTTGCGGTTCGCGCATCCGGCGCTGTAGGTCTCGAAGTGCGCCAACTGCAGCAGCAACTCGGTCACATGCCGCGGGCATTCGCAGGCCACGCTCGACAGGCGGCCCGCAAAGTCAGCCAGCGCGGCATCGTCCCATCGGCGAGGTGGCGCGGCTTCGGCCGACAGCGGGGAAAACAGCGGGGCAAACAGCAGATCCAAGGGCTCAGCGGGTTCCGGCAAGCTCGTTTCGGCCGTCGCCCCGGTGAGCGTCGACAGGCTGTTCAGCCACTGGCCCAGCACCACATCTGGCTGCGGCTCGCGCAGCAGTGCCGCGCCGGAGCCGGCCAGCGCCTCGCAGACGGCATCGGCGGCAAAGCCATAGAGCAGCGCTTTCGGCACCCCCGCCAAGCCGGGTGCCGCCGCGTCGAAATCAGCCAGCCAGCCCTCATACAACTGCGGCGCATGGATCAGCAGGGCATCAGGACGATCCGTTTTCTGCAACTCAGCCGCCGCCTGCGCGCCATCCTCAAACGGCCCCAACAGCAGCGCCGGCCGCCCCCCGCCTGCGCGCGCCGACAGCGCCCATCGCTGCACCCGCGTGCCCAACGCCGCGCCGACCACGGCCAGACGCCAGGCCCGGGCCGGCGCTGCGGTCATTTGAGCCTGCCCGTGCAGGGCAGCGACTTGCTGCAGCTGCGCCTTGTCCAACACCGCCAGGCTGCCAATCGCGTGGCCGGAATCGGTCAGCTGCTTGATCAGCAGCAGACGCTGCACATCGTCGGCCGAGTAGCGCCGCTGACCGCTCGCCGACAGGGCCGGCTGGCTCAGGCCGTAGCGGCGCTCCCAGACGCGCAGCGTCGCCACCGGCATCTGCACCATTTGCGCCACCGCGCCACTGCGGTAGCTGGGCTGCTGGCCCGCCTCGGTGGGTGCCGGGGCTGTTGCTTGCGATGACTTGCTGTTTCTCATCCGACCACCACCCCTAATGCTTTAGCAAGAATTCAATGACCTCATTTTGACGCCGATTATCTGAAAAATAACCGAGAATATCAAAGGTGAACTCATGATGAAGCGTAAAACCGTATGATTTACTCCATGGTGAACACAACCGAGCCAAGTTCCGAGATCAAGCCGCTGACCGTGCTGTACGACGGCGCCTGTCCGCTGTGCCGCCGTGAAATCGGCCTGTATCGCGGCCTGCGGGCGAACGCGCCGGTCTGCTTTGCCGATGTCAACGACACCGCGCAGCCGCTGCCGCAGGGCACCACCCGCGCTCAACTGCTGGCGCGTTTTCATGTGCGCCAAGGCGATGGCAGCCTGCTCAGCGGCGCTGCGGCGTTTATCGCCCTGTGGGCGGTGTTGCCGGGCTGGCGCTGGCTGGCCTGGGTGGGGCGGCTGCCAGGTGCGGCCTGGGTGATGGAACGCAGCTACGTCTTCTTTCTGCGCTGGCGGCCGAACCTGCAGCGCTGGGCAACGCGCCTCGATGCACCGCAGGCAAAGCAACCCATCTCTCGCGACAAAACACCGCTTTGACTTCAGCCCTCTCCAGCCCCGGAAACCCAGCATGACTGCAATCGTCCTCATCACCGGCGCCAGCGGCGGCATTGGTCGCGAACTGGCCCGCCAACTGCATGGCCAAGGCTGCCGCGTGGCTGCGGTGGGCCGCGATGTCGACCGTCTCGTCGATGTGGACGCTAGCGTTCGCATCGCCGCCGACACCACCACCCCCGAAGGCGCCGCGTTGGCCATCGCCGCCTGCCAGGAAGCACTCGGCGCGGCGCCGACGCTGTTGGCGCATTGCGTGGGCAGCACCCTGATTGCGGCTTTGCACCGCACCCGCGTTGAGGCCTACCGGGACGTCATGCGCGTCAACCTGGACAGCGCCGTGTTCATGCTGCAGGCCTGGATCACGGCCTTGAAGGGCGAGCCCGGCAGCGCCGTTTTCGCGAGTTCGGTGGTGGCACGCATCGGGGTGGCGAACCACGAAGCGATCGCCGCGGCCAAGGGCGGTGTCGAAGCCTTGGTGCGCAGTGCAGCGGCTACTTACGCGGCGCAGGGTGTGCGCATCAATGCCGTGGCGCCGGGCATGACCGAGACGCCGATGACGGCCAGCATGCTCAAGCTGCCCGCCATGCGCGAGGGCGCCGGGCGCCAGTACCCGCTGGGCGGCTTGCAGACCGCCGCGCAGGTGGCCGATGTCATGGCCTGGCTGCTGGGCGACGGCGCCGCCCGCCTGACGGGCCAAGTGATTGCGGTGGACGGCGGCTTCACCACCGTGCGGCCGTTGGTGCGCTGAGCCCCGAAGAAGAAGAAGAAGAAGCAGAAGAAGAAAAACAGCCCATGAACCTGCACACCCATCAATTACGAGCCGACCGCGAGCCGGCTT
>JBBQKT010000118.1:0-9728 GCA_038327205.1 Burkholderiales bacterium
CGGCCTGACCAACACGCGCGAGCGACTGCAGGGCTTGTACGGCGATGCGGCCAGCGTGGCACTGACGGCCGGCACAGATGGTGGCAGTGTGCTGACGATCATCCTGCCGGTGCAACGCTCATCATGAAGCTGCTGATCGTCGATGACGAGCCGCCGGCACGCGCCAAGCTGCGTCGCCTGCTGGCCGACCTGCCCGCCGTCACCGCACTGATCGAGGCGGGCGATGCCGCCGAGGCGCTGGCCAAGATTGCGCAAGACAAGCCCGATGCCGCCCTGCTCGACATCCAGATGCCCGGCATCAGCGGCCTGGAGCTGGCCCTGGCCCTGCCGGAGGGCATGGCCTGTGCCTTCAGCACCGCGTTCGACCAATACGCGGTGCAGGCGTTTGATCTGAACGCGGTGGACTATCTGCTCAAGCCCTTCACCGCCGAGCGGCTGGCCCAGACGGTGCAGCGGCTGCAACAGCGCTTGGCCGTGCCGTCGCCGCAGCACCGTGGGTCGCTGCTCACCGCCGTGCAGCAGCTGCAGCCGGTGCCCGCGCACTGGCTGGTGCCGCAGCGCGGCGGCGGTCTGCTCAGACTGCCCTTGGCGACGGTGGAGCGGGTGGCGGCGGCCGACAACTACATCGAGCTGCATGTTTTTTCGGGGTCCGCGCCGCCGCTGTGCCATCTCGATCGCCGCACCTTGGCCGACTTCCTCGCCCATCCCGCTGCCCAGGGCTTTGTGCGGGTGCATCGCTCGCACGCGGTCAACGCAGCCCACATCACCGCTCTCGCCCCACTGCCGCGCGGCGAGGCCGAACTGACGCTCAGCTCGGGCGCAACCGTGCGGGTGTCTCGGGGCTTCAGGGGCGATCTGGTGTAACTCGCCCCAGCGACGATCCGGTTCGCCCCGCCGCGCTTGGCGACCTGCAGCCGCTGCGACAAAGTGGCGACATGGAACACAGCCACAACCTACCCGCTTTGCCCGTCAGCCCCGCGCAGGCGGGGATCCAGACGTCCGATGCCGCCGCGAGCCTGGATTCCCGCCTGCGCGGGAATGACAGCAGCGGCCTACGCCTCTTCTTTCTCGATTGGCTGCGCATCCTCGCCTTTGCGCTGCTGGTGCCCTATCACGTGGGCATGTACTACGTCACTTGGGACTGGCATGTCAAAAGCACGGCGGCCAGTACGGCCATCGAGCCGCTGATGCAGCTCAGCTCGCCGTGGCGGCTGTCACTGCTGTTCTTCATTGCCGGGGCGGCCAGCCAAGCCTTGTTGCGGAAAACCGGCGGCCATGGTTTTGTCGGCCAGCGCTCCAAGCAACTGCTGTGGCCGCTGCTGTTCGGCATGCTCGTCATCGTGCCGCCGCAGGCTTATTTCGAGGTGGTGACCAAAGTGGCCTACACAGGCAGCTATCTCGACTTCATGCAGCTCTACATCCACGCGTATCACGGCTTCTGCCGCGGCAGCGACTGCCTGACCCTGCCGACCTGGAACCATCTGTGGTTCCTGCCCTATCTGTGGGTCTACTCGATGCTGGGCTACCTGCTGGTGCGCCATGCCGCAGCGCCGCTGGATGCCATCGCCGAACGCCTGGGTCGCTGCAAGCCCTGGCAATTGTTGATCTTTCCGGCCCTGCCCCTGGCTGCCGCGCGGATGCTGGTCGCGCTGTTCCCGACCACCCACAACCTCACCTGGGATTGGTACAACCACGCGCAATCGTTGAGCGTCTTCCTGATCGGCCTGCTGTTCGCCCGCAGTGGCGCGCTGTGGGGCATGCTGGCGCGGCTGCGCTGGCCAGCGCTGGGGCTGGCGCTGCTTGCCTGGGTCTTGATCCAGAGCTACTTCCGCGCCTACGCCGAAGTCGATCCGCCCACCGCCCTGCGTTTTGCCCAGCGCATGCTCTACGGCGCGATGCAATGGTGGGCCATCGCGGCGGCCTGCGGCTTAGCGCGCCAGCATCTGAACGTCGACAGCGCGGCACGGCGGGCGCTGACCCCGGCGGTCTTTTGCGTCTATATCCTGCACCAGACGGTGATCGTGCTGCTGACCCGCGTGCTGCTGCCGCTGCACTTGCCGCCTGTCGCCGAAGGGCTGCTGCTGATCGTGCTGACCTTCGCCCTCTGCGCCATCGGCTACCTGCTGGCCCGATCTGTGCCGGGGCTGCGGCTGATGCTGGGCATCAACAGCAGGCCTCGCCCCGCTCTCAGGTTTGATGGCGCAGGCAGCCGCCGGGGCGCGTAGCGAGGGTGGACGCGCATCGGTAGCGTTTAAAAAGAGACGACAAGCCACTGCTTTTCCGTGCAACCGACCCCAGTCGGCAGGCCCATCATCAGCAGGAGCACGTTCGAACTTTCAGACCGGCTTGCTTTGCCTGCGGGTCAGCCCGACCAAAGACGTCTTCTGCGCCAATTCGAAATGCAATCAACTTGCTGACCTGGCCAACGAATCCCGAAGTTGCGCTGCATACGATGCCCCACCCCAATCTTCAGCAGCTTCCGACAGACGCCGATTCCTCGGCGTTGCAGCTGTACGCCAGCCTGCTGGATGCAGACAATTTAGCGGTCGGTGCGCACCGGCTTGCCACGGCCCTGGCTGAACTGTGGGGCTTTGAGCGCGTGTCGATCGGGCTGGGCGAGCCCCACCCCACGCGGCTTATCGCCAGCTCGCAGGGTGATCTGGCACAAATGCCCGCAGAGCGGGCGCGCGCTGTTTGTGGCGCGATGAACGAGGCGCTGGACCAGGGCTTGACGCTGTGTTGGCCGCCCGCCGCCAGCGGGGCGGACGAAATGCTCCTGGAGCACCAAATTTTGCAACGGCAGCTGGGTGGGGCAGTCGCCACGGTGCCCCTGGGTGCCAAGGGGCAGCGTTTCGCCGCCGTCTGCGTCGAACGCGCTGACGGGGCCTTCACGGCTGCCGAGTTGGCGCGCCTGCAATCACAGCTCGTGCTGGCTGCACCGGCATTGAAGTGGCTGCAGGCGGGCACCGAAAGCGCCTGGCACCGTGCCCGCCGCGACCTTGCCCAGGGCTGGTCGGCGCTTCGCCAACCCGAGCGACTTGCCACGCGCCGCCGGCTCTGGGCAGCGGCGGTGGCGGTGGCGCTCGTCGTGCTGCTGCCGCTGCCAGACCCGGTGGGTGGCCGCGCCCGCATCGAAGGCGCCGAGCAACGCGTGATGGCCGCACCGACCGACGGCTTTGTCAAAGTGGCCCATGTGCGACCGGGTGACCGCGTGAAGGCCGGCGCCCCACTCGTCGATCTGCTGGAAGCCGATCTGCGCCTTGAACGCGAGCGCTGGAGCAGCCAGCTGGCGCAGCACGAAAACGCCTACGCCAGCGCCATGTCCAAGGTCGACCGCCTGGCCGCCGCCACCAGCATGTCGCGCATGAGCGAAGCACAGGCCCAAGTGGCGCTCGTCGATGAGCAACTCGCCCGTGGCCGTCTGGTGGCACCGTTTGATGCCTTGGTCATCCAGGGCGACCTCAGCCAGTCCATCGGCGCACCGGTTCGGCAGGGCGATGCCTTGATGACGCTGGCCAGCAACGGGCGATACCGCGTCATCGTCGAGGTTGACGAGGTCGATATCGCCCGCGTGCAACCGGGCCAGCGCGGCAAACTCGCGCTGTCCTCGCTGCCCTGGGATCAGGATGACCTGGTGGTCGAGCGGATTGCGCCCCTGGCCAAGGTGGTCGAAGGGCGCAATGTCTTCGAGGTCGAGACGCGCCTGGTGGCGCCACGCGCCGACCTGCGGCCGGGCCTGCTCGGCCGCGCCGAGCTGACGGCTGGCCGCGCTCCATGGCTGTGGTCATGGACCCGCCATGCGCTGCTGCGCTTGCGGGTGTCGCTCTGGACCTGGCTGGACTGAACCGATGTCGGCGGTTTACAGCCCACGTTGGTACCGGGTCGCTGGTCTGAAGCCGCGCCTGGCCGGCCAGTTGCAGGTGCGCCGCCAGCATCTGCGCGGGCAGACCTGGTATTTGCTTGCCCTGCAGGGCAGCCACCGCAGCGTGCGCCTGAACCCGGCGGCCTACGCCATCGCTGGCCGCTTCGACGGTGGCCGCACGGTGCAGCAACTGTGGGACCAGCTGCTGGCCGGGGACGCTGACCCGCCGACGCAGGACGAGGTCATCGACCTGCTCGAGCGCTTGCGCGAGGCCTTGCTGCTGCAACTGGGCAGCGGTGCCGACGCCGAACGCCTGCTCGCCCACGACAACGCGACGGGTCGTCCGCGCCAGCGCCGCTCGCTGTTGGCCTGGCGCATCAAGTTGGGTGATCCGTCGGCGCTGCTCGACCGGCTGGCACCGCTGGCACGGCTGTTGTTCTCGCCGGTGGCGGCCTTTTTGTGGGTGCTGGCTGCGACTTTGTTGGTCGTGCTGGCGCTGCAACATGCGCCGTCGCTGATGGCACACGGCCGCGCCTGGCTGGGCACGCCGCGCGACGCCTTGCTGGCCCTGCTGCTCTATGTGCCGATCAAGCTGCTGCACGAGTTGGCCCACGGTCTGGCCGTGCGGCGATGGGGCGGCACAGTGCGCGAGGCCGGGGTGACGCTGATGCTCGGCCTGCCGGTGCCCTGGGTTGACGCCTCGGCTGCCACGGCCTTCGACCGCCGCTACCGGCGCATCGTCGTGGGCGCCGCCGGCATGATGGCGGAGCTGGCCCTCGCTGCCGTGGCCCTGCCGCTGTGGCTGTGGCTGCCCGAGGGCCTGCTGCGCGAGATGGCGTTCGTGACACTCTTCATTGCCGGTGTGTCCACCCTGCTGTTCAACGCCAACCCCTTGCAGCGCCTGGATGGCTATTTCATCGCCACCGACCTGCTGGCCCTGCCCAATCTGGGGCCGCGCAGCCGCCAGTGGTGGCTCGACCTGTTGCGCCGGCGCCTGCTGCACACAGCGGCTGCCGAACCAATGGTGGTGGCCGCCGGCGAGCGGCCCTGGCTGATGGTCTATGCGCCACTGTCCTGGGCCTACGGCGTGTTCGTCGCAGCACTTGCGGCGGTCTGGCTCGGCCAGGTTTCGTTTGCGCTCGGGGTGTTGGCAGCGGTGCTGTTGGGTTGGCAGTCGGCGCTGCGGCCGCTGATCGGCCTGCTGGGCGCCTTGCGCCGCGCCGCCTTGGGCCAGCAAGCCACAGCGCGGCGTTGGCGCCGAATCGTGGGGACAGGGGCAGCCGCAGCTGTCTTGCTGATGCTGCTCCCGCTGCCGCAGCGCAGTCAGTTGCAAGGTGTGGTCTGGCCGTCCGATGACGCCCAATTGCGCGCCGAAGAGGACGGCTTTGTCACGGCGCTGGAACTGGCCGACGGCGCGCAAGTCGTGCCCGGCGATGTGGTGCTGCGGCTGAGCAACCCGGCCCTGCAAACCGCGTTGGCGCGCCAGACTGCGCAGGTCGCGGCCCTGGAATCCGAGCTGGTCCAGGCCTTGCCGGGGCGTGCGCGCGGGTCCGACGAAGTGCCAGAGCCCCGCGCCGGTGACGCGCAGGCCGAGTTGGCCCGCGCCCAGGGCGAACTGGATCGCCTGCACGAGCGTGAATCGGCATTGACCGTTCGCGCCGGTGCAGCCGGACGATTGGCGCTGCCGCAGGCTGCCGACCTGCCTGGCAGCTACCTGCGCCGCGGCAGCCTGTTCGGGCAGGTGCTGACCGGAGCCCCGCCGACCGTGCGGGTGGCGCTGCCCGAGTCCGAAGCCGCCGAGTGGCGCGACGGCCCGCCCGCGCTGGCTGTGCGGCTGGCAGCTTCGCGGGGCGAGGTGCATCGCGCACGGCTGCTGCGTGACGGTGCGGGTGCTGTCTGGCAATTGCCGAGTGCGGCCCTGAGCCAGCGCCACGGCGGCGCCATCGTCACCGATCCGCAAGACAGCCATGACCTCAAGCCGCAGCAGCCGGTGGTTTTGCTGGACCTGCAACTGCAAGCTGCGGCCGATACGCCGGCGCGCCTTGGCGAGCGGGCCTGGGTGCGCTTGGACCGGGGCTTCGCGCCGCTGTCTTGGCAATTGCTGGGCGGCCTGCAACGCGCGCTGCGGCAACGCTTCAACCCGCAGTTCTGAGCATGCTGACCGACCTTGCCCAGGTGTTGCCTCGCCCCGGCCCCTTGTGGGGCGACTACCCGCTGCGCGGCGCGGGCGACAGTGCGCCGCCCTGGCGCCGGCCCGGTCTGTCGGCTTTGCGGACGCCGTTGCAGCGTGCGCGCAGCGTGATGTGCTCGGCGCGGGCGGAGGCTGCTGCCTGGCAGCAGCTGGCGCCGGCAGCGCGGGGCATGGCGCTGCAGACGCTGCGCCGCCGCCTGCGGCGTGATGGCTTGGCGGGCGCTGCGCTGGCGCAAGCCCTGGGTGTGGCATCGGCCTGCGCGGCCGAGCAATTGCGCCAGGTGCCGCGCGACACCCAATGCCTGGCGGCGGCGGTGTTGCTCGACAGCCGTCTGGCCGAGATGGCCACCGGCGAGGGCAAAACGCTGGCGCTGGCGCTGGCGGCTGCCGTGGCTGCACTGGCCGGCATCCCCGTTCATGTGGTGACTGCGAACGACTACCTCGCGGCCCGCGATGCCGCCGCCCTGGCGCCGTTTTACCAGGCGCTGGGACTGCGCGTGACGGCCCTGCCGGCCGCTGGCGACGACGCCGCGCGGCGCGCCGCTTATGGGCACGACATCGTCTATGCCACCGCCAAGGAGTTGGCCTTCGATTTTCTGCGCGACCAGTTGAGCCACGGCACATTGCAGCCGTCCGAGCAGGGCTTCGCGCAAGGGCTGGGCAGGTCCGGCCCGCCGCCCCGGTTGCGCGGCCTGTGCATGGCCTTGCTCGACGAAGTTGACAGCATCCTGCTCGACGAGGCGGAAGTCCCGCTGGTGTTGTCGCGGGCAGTGCCGCAGGCTGCCCGCCGCGCGTTTTTGTGGCAGGCGCTGGCGCTGGCGCGACAGCTCGATCCAGCGCGCGATTTCACCGTGCAGGCGGACGAGCGCAGTGCGCGGCTGACCCCGGCCGGCGAAGCGCGGGTGGCCGAGCTGTCCGCCAGTTTGGGTGGCCCCTGGAAGCGGCCGCGCTACCGGCGCGAGGCCCTCGGCGTTGCGCTGTCCGGACTGCACGCCTGCCGGCGCGATGCCCATTACCTGGTGCGCGACGGCGCGATCGAACTGCTCGACGAGGTCACCGGCCGCATTGCCAGCGGCCGCGTCTGGTCACATGGCCTGCACACCGTGGTGGCGCTCAAGGAAGGCCTGGTGCCACCGGCGGAAACCGACACCGTGGCACGCATCACTTTTCAGCGTTTCTTCAAGCGCTATTGGCGTGTGGCCGGCCTCAGCGGCACCTTGCGCGAGGCGCGTGGCGAGTTGCGCGACGTGATCGGCAGTTCGGTCGTGCGCATCCCCTTGCATGCACCCGACCGCCGCCGCACGCTGCCGCCCCAGTTGTTCACCAGCGTGCCCGCCCGCTGGGCGGCAGTGTGTGTGCGCGCAGCCGAGCTGCAGGCGGCCGGGCGGCCGCTGCTGGTGGGCACCGACAGCGTGCACGACTCGCTGTCCTTGTCCGCCAGCCTGCTCGCGGCGGGCATTGAACACCGGGTGCTCAACGCCCTGCACGACGCCGATGAGGCGGCCATCGTGGCAGGTGCCGGTCGCGCCGGGCAGGTCACCGTGGCCACGCGCATGGCTGGCCGCGGCACCGACATCGCGCTGGACGAAGCGGCCCGCGCGGCCGGCGGCCTGCATGTGTTGTCGTGCCAGGCCAACCCGTCGCGGCGGCTTGACCGCCAACTCGCCGGCCGCGCCGCGCGGCACGGCGACCCTGGCAGCACAGAAGCCTGGCTTTTGCGGCCCACTTCGGATTCAGAACCGGCGGACCCTGCCGATAAGCTAGAAACATGGAAACCATCAAATTCCGGCTACGCCGCGCGCTTGGCGAGCATCGCGCTTTTGGGTCAGCACTGGACACAGTGGTGCCAGGACAGGCGGGCTGCCGAGCGACGGCGCGAATTGCTGCAACAGGATCAGCAGTGGGAGCGCCGGCTGTCCTTCGCCGGCTCACCGGCCTAGCGCTGGCGCTGTGCGTGCTGCCCGCTTGGGCCGCGCCTGCACCCAAACCGCTGGGTTGTCTCATCGAGCCCGACCGCGTGGCCGACATCGGCTCGCAGGTCGTCGGCCTGGTGCAGATGCTGGGCGTCGAGCGGGGTGACTTCATCAGTGCTGGCCAGGTGCTGGTGACCTTGCGCGCGGATGTCGAACGCGCCAATGCCGGCGTGGCCGATACCCGCTCCCGCGTGAATGCCGACGTGCTCGCCGCCCAGGCGAGCCTGGTGCTCACCGAGCAAAAGATGCGCCGCGCCCAGACCCTGCTGTCAGAGAATTTCGTCTCGGAGCAGGCGGTCGAGCAGGCGCGGGCCGAGCACGAGCTGGCGCGTCAGAAGCTGGCGCAAAGCCGCAGCCAGCAGCAGATCTGGGGCGATGAACGCCGCGTGGCCGAAGCGCAACTGGCCCTGCGCACCCTGCGCAGCCCCTTCGCCGGCGTGGTGGTCGAACGCTTCGTCAACGTCGGTGAACGGGTTGAAGAAAAGCCCATGCTGCGCATCGCCATCATTGACCCGCTGCGCGTCGAGCTGATGGTGCCGACAGCGCTGTACGGCGCCATCGCCCTGGGTGACCAGCTGACGATCCGCCCTGAACTGCCGGGGGCTGAACCGGTGCAAGCCACCGTGCGCCATGTCGACCGTGTGCTCGACGCAGCGAGCAACAGCTTTCGCGTCAGGCTGTCGCTGCCCAATCCGAAAAACAAGTTGCCCGCCGGCCTGCGCTGCAAGGCCGATCTGCCACCGGCTGGTGCGGCTGCCGCCGCTGCGCCTGCCGCCACGCCCGCTCCGGCGCCGGCACCGGCTTCGGGCAAGCTTGCGCCCGCGTCGCGCCCGGTCACCCGCGCCTCGCTATGAGCCGCGCAGCCGGGGCCCGGCTGAGCCCCGCCGCACTGCGCCAAGGCAGCCCGAATGTCCTGCGTCCACTGGCCGAGGCGATGGAGGAGCGCATCCTTCATTCGGCCGACCTGGCGCCGCTGCTGCTGGGCGCAGGCGTCAGCGAACAGCGCCTGCTCGACAGCGCGGCCACCGCCCCCGTGAGCAGCAGCCACGCCACGGAAATCGCTTTCATCGATGCGGCGCTGCCTGACGCCGACGGTCTGCGCGCCGATCTGCTGGCCCAACAAGCGGCAGGCCGGTCGATCGAGGTGGTGACGATCGGCGCCGGGGAGGATGGCCTGGCCCTCATCACCCGCACGCTGGCGGAGCGCCAGGATCTGACCGCGGTGCATCTGTTGGCGCATGGCAGTGACGGGCAGTTGCAGCTGGGCAGCCTGCGGCTCGACGGCCAAACCCTGCTGGCCCGCGCTGCTGAACTGGCCGACTGGAGCCGCGCCCTGAACGCCGGTGCCGACCTGCTGCTGTACGGCTGCGACCTGGCGCAGGACGCCGACGGCCAACAACTGGTGCGCGACATCGCCGCGCTGACCGGCGCCGACGTGGCAGCCAGCACCGACGCCACCGGCGCGGCTGCGCGCGGCGGCAACTGGACGCTGGAGCTGCAGACCGGCGCGATCCAGGCCGCACTGGCGCCCAGCGCCGCCGAGCAGACGCAGTGGCAGGGCCTGATGGCCACCTACACCGTGACGACGACCAGCGACGTGGTCGGCCCGGTGCTGCTGCCCGGCTCGCTGCGCTGGGCGATCAGCCAGGCGAATGCCAACGGCGGCACGGACACGATCGTCTTTGCGGTCAATGGCAGTTTC